>NZ_JBXWSK010000014.1:0-61629 GCF_059613385.1 Ruegeria sp. BHSA162 | reverse complement strand
CTCCTTGGCGCAACCGTGCCGTTTCATCAATTTCCTGAGGAATTTTAGTGCTGCAGCCTTGTTTCGGCGCTTGGTGACAACTGCTTCCAGCACTTCACCTTCGTGATCTACTGCACGCCACAGATAATGTCGCTTGCCATTCACCTTTACGAAAACCTCGTCCACGTGCCACTTCCATTTCGAGAACGCGCGCAGCTGCTGCACACGCTTCCGTCGGATCTCAGCTGCAAACATTGGACCAAATCTGTTCCACCAATATCGGACGGTTTCGTGGCTCACGTCGATGCCTCGCTCGTGCAACAGATCTTCGACATTTCGAAGCGAGAGCGGGAAACGGATGTACAGCATCACCGCAAGGCGGATGACCTCGGGACTGGTTTTGAAGTACTTGAAAGAGGCAGGTTTGGTCATGGGCAAAAGCTACGCAACCGTCCTGCCTGCCTCAAGACAAGTTCTTCTGACAAGACCCGGCGCAGGCACGACACTCCCAACCAGACGGCATTCTATCCGCCGCTACTCAGGTCAAAGATTGATCCGCAGCCTCAAGCCGAAAACGGTCGTGTCCTGATCGTTGAAGCCCGGGTTGATCATGTGCTGGACGTCCGCCGTCAGGGCGACATTGTCCGACAGGTCCAACCGATAGAAGGCCTCCATTGTGGTCTGGGTGTCGAGCGTTTCATCTACCGGGTCCGCAACGGTCGCGCCAAACCCAAAGAGGTCGTCATAGAGGCCCGGCCGCCATAGAAGTCCAGCGTTGGCTGCGCGTCGGGCGATCGGCGCCTCACCCTCCGACCAGCCGAGGCGTCCGTAGATCATGAATTCCTCGTTGATCGTGTGGTTGGCAGACAGGATCGCCCCGTAGCTCTCCGGCACGCCTGCCTCGGTGCGTTCATCGACGTGAAATACCCCGAGGTGAACGTTGGTTAGAAAGCGCTTCGAGCGTTCGGGCGTCCATCCGATCTCGGCGTATTTGTAGAACTCGGGGCCACCGGGAAACCACTCGACATCGGTCAGCGAGCCGTTTGCATCCGACAGGACACCGAGGGCATAGATCTGGTCGGTCAGGAAACCGCCCCCCGCAATGCCGAAGCCGGGATCGGGGATCGGCAGGACCGGGCTGAACAGGATCGAGAAATTGGAGAAAGTCGTGCGTGGGTTCACGTAGCCGAGGATGTCCGAGTAGTCTCCCGGATCGATCCGGCCGGCCACGAAACCGGCCTTCCCGCCAGCGAGCGTCTGGGACCAGTAGGCGACGGAGAGGGTCGTGTCGGTGTCACTGAATGTCGTTGCGGTGACGCCCGCATAGCCGATTTCCCCGGCAAGCCCGCTTGGCGCGATGTCCGTGCCGAGCAGATGGCGGTTCTCCAATGTGAAGACCAATTGCCCGGGATTTTCGCCGCCGCGATTGAGCAGCGTCCACTGGCCCAGAATGCGCGCCTGGCCCAAGGCGGCCTCGTCGATATCGGTCAGGCTCTCGGTCGCGGACTGGTAATAGGCCTGGTAGTCGAAGGAGAGGTTCAGGCCGGTGCGTTCGGCAAAGCGTTGCCGCGATGCCTCCAAGGGGTCCAATGCCGCATCCAGCCCCGGCCAGCGAGAGTCCTGCAACCGCCGCACTCGGTCTTGTTCCAGTTGGGCCTGCGTGGATGCCGGGCCACCGAGCGAGACCGCTGCGGCGGCCTCCAGGGCGGACGTTGGCCGGCTTTCCTGCGCCAAGGCTCCGGTTGATAACCAGAAGCCAGCGACGATGACCGTACCGAGAAGCCTTGCCTGTCCCATATGAGGTCTCTCTTGTTGCTCTTGATTCTTCTTCGGCCCGCTCATGCAAGTATCGCCAGTACGACATCCCGGCCCGTCCAGAGGACGAAGGCCGAAAGCGTAGCCGTGATCATGGCAGGCACACCGTCTTTCCAAGTGTCCCAGATCAGATGACAACCGATTGCGCCAAGCGACGTGCCCAGAAGGGCAGCGGCCCCGAGCGGCCCGAGCAAGCTGCCTTGAAACCAGATCGCCACCGCCCCGAAAAGCTCGACACCACCGACAAGCGCCATGATCTGACGGTTCAGCCCGTATTTGACGAACATCGCCAGTTGCGTTTCGAAGATGAGCTTCTGCCAGCCAAGGATCTTGATCGAACTGGCGAAGAGAAAGAAGGCGGACAGCAGGCCAATGGCAACTATTTGCATAATACGACTCCGCCGACACACACAGGGCTGAAGTTCATTTGATGTTCCCTTCTGGATCGTCCCGAGTGTGCAGTCCGGTTACTTGAGATCGTCCTGCGCCTTGATCTCCGGCACACGGGCGAGGGCTTCGGCCATGTTGGCGCTGCTCATCAACTCGATCATCTGGTAATCCTCCAGCAACCCGTCACCGAGACGGCTGACATAGAAGGCCTGGATGAAGGTGGGGTCGTCCGGCAGGGCGACGGTGATGTAGTTCTTCCCGTTCCCAAGCCCCCAATAGTAGCTCAAAAGCTCGCCGCCGAGCGCCTCGATCCCACCCTTCACCGAGGCCGCGCGGTCCCCGGGATTGGCGATCTGCATCTCCCAGGCGGCGCTGTTGGATGCGCCGATAAACAGGAAGGTGCGCATGTCTTTTGTGTCCTGCGCCGCTGCAACTGTCGCAGAGACGCAAAGGGCTGTCGAAAGAAGGATCCTGTTCATCTTGCCACCCGGAATTGCTTCGATGTTGTGGTCAGTACAGCATGGCTGCCCTGACCGTTCTTGTGGGTTCAATGCCCCGGAGCTCCGGGAATGGAGTGTTCCAGCTCGGCAGGGCGGAGCGGGAACTCGGAATGCTCATCCTCTGGCGTTTCGATGTCGGCGTGCCAGGTGAATTCCTTGTCCCCGAGGTCCAGATCGATCTCGCCCCCTTCGATGACCGGGTAACGGATCGGCTGCCCGGGCCGCAGGTCGATATTAGCGACACCGTCGTCGATAATGACCTGCCCGCTCACCAGAACGTAGGGGATTCCCTTGGTGAAGGAGCCGTTCATGCCCTTCTTCATCGATGATGTTTCGGTGATCGTGTCGGGGTCGAAGATCGTGATATCCGCGATCATGCCTTCCTGCATCCGGCCGCGTTCCTGCATCGCCTTCAGGCCCACCTTGGAAAAGTACTTCGCGGGAATGTAGGAGGCGTTGTTCACCATCTCCATCAGCGCGATGCCCTGTTCACGGGCCTCGCGGAACACGATGCCATAGGTGCCGGCATTGCGCGGGTGCCCCCCGTACTCCGTGAAATCGGCCTCGATCGGCAGCGGTTCGCCATCGACGGTGAAGCCGACGATGTCGTTGGCGATCGCAATATCCTTCATGTGGATCCAGCGCTCCAGGTCTGCTTCGGGGCGGACTGTGATGAAAATCGGCTTGCTCGGATCCTCCTTCTGCTGCCGGAAGAACTCCTCGTCGGACTCGTAGAGTTCGCCGGTGCTGGTATCGAAGATATCGCGGGTCGGAACGATATTGTTCGCCTCGATCTTGTCCGGCAGCAGTTGCGGTGTCGCGATGTTCGGATTGCCGGTGATGGCCGGGTAGTATTCCGCGAAGATGGTCATTCCGCGCATTTGCAGGCGGCGCGCAAGCTCGTAGATTTCTTCCCACCCCTGGTTCTGGATGTGGGAAAGGATCAGGGCCCCGTCGAGCGCAACGGCGTTTGCGATCACCTCGTTTGCGCCCAGGGAATAGTAGAGCGGCAGGCTCTCGGTCGGACCGAAACGGGTATGGGCGCCAAAGAAGCGGTCATACTTCTTCGCCATTTTCTGAAGCGCGAAAATCTCCTTCGGATAGGTGTTGTATCCCATGTATCCCACCGTCGTGTTGACGGTGATCGCCCCGGCGCGAAGACCCTTTTCATACATGGTCATGACTTCGACGAGCTGATCCGCAGTCGGAATATCCAGCGCCCAGCTGGCATGTCCGTCTTCTTCCTCGGCTGCACCGCGTGACTTGAGGATGTAGGTCGGATCGGATGCCAGCTCGACTGAAACCCCATCCATCACGACACGCCGGATCTCCTCGTGCCCCATCCCGGAACCGAAGTTGAGAAAGGAATTGCCCTCGTACTTGTCGTAGAACAGGTCGGCATCCGCCACGCCGCTCTCGGTATCGAGGATCGTCGTCGTGCCATCATGGGCCATCATCTTCTGATCGAAGCCGCCAAAGGAATGCGAATGGGTGTTGATGAATCCCGGCGCGACTACATGCCCGGAAACGTCGATCTCGCGCTTGCCCGTCAAGGCATCTTCGGTGATCGCGGTGATCCTGTCGCCGGTCACGCAGACATTGCGCACGGCATCAAGATTGGTTTCCGGGTCCATGACGCGGCCGTTGAGAAGCGCGACGTCGCACTCCTGAGCAACCGCCATCGAACTGCAGAGGGCCATGAGAGTGGCAAGAGTGAGGTGTTTCACGGTCAGTCCTTCCGGGATGATTGCGTCGGGTAAAAAAACGCGGGGCGGACGAGGGAGACCGCCCCGCGCTCTCCTCAGTCCAGCGTGTTCTTGTAGATCACGCCGTCCTTCATGATGACCTTCAGGTTGGGATCAGGATCGGCCAGAAGAAGGATGTCTTCGAGCGGGTTGCCATCGACCAGCAGGAGATCCGCGTAAGCGCCTTCCTCGACCACGCCGAGCGGGCCGTCTTGATACGGATTGTTCAAGCCCGTAAGCCGGTTCATGCGGGCGCCGTTCGATGTGGCCATGCGCAGAATGTCGAAGGGTTTGAACTTGGCCTCGTGCAGGTATTTGAACTCGTCGTTCATCTTCTTGTCCTGCTCAAGCGTCTGGTCCCAGTTGTTGATGAGATCGGTGCCCAGAGTGTAGAGGTCGATCATGCCCGGTGTCGTCTGGATCACCTCGATCATGTTGGCGGCGGCGTCACGGACACTCTTCCATTTGGCGAACGAGGCTGGCGTGTAGAAGGCTTCCGCCTGTTCGGTCGTCACCGAGTAGACCGGGGCTACCGCCGTCGCGAACATGATCTGCTTTTCGACCATGATCTCGGCGGCCTCCTTGGTCAGGAACGGGATGTGCTCAACGGTCTTTGCACCGTTGTCGATACAGTTGCGGATCGCCTGCTCGGTGAACACGTGGCAGGTGACGTAGGTGCCCCATTGCTCGGCGGTCTTGACCGCCATCTGGATCTCGTCCGCCTGGTACTGAAGCGAATGCAGCGGGTCGAACTCGGACGTGACCCCACCGCTGACCATGACCTTGATCTGGGTTGCCCCGCGCCGCAGGTTCTCGCGCACCGCCATGCGGATCTGCTCCGGGCCATCCGCGATGAAGCTCATGTCCGTGTCGACCCAATGCGATGGGCCTTGCCCCGACAGGGTTGGATGCCGGTCGTTCAGCTTGCGGAAATCGGCATGGCCCGATGTCTGCGTGATGAAGGCCTCCGAGGAATAGATCCTCGGGCCGGGGAACATACCGGTATCGATGATCCGCGCGATGGACTTTGCCGGTCCGCCGAGGTCACGAACCGTCGTGAACCCGTTCATCAGGATGCGCTCGGACCGGATCGTTGCAACGCCACCAAGATGGAAGGGCGTGATGTTCTGGCGCAACCCGTCACTGAGCGGGTTGAACACCAGCAAATGCACGTGCTGGTCATGCATCCCCGGCATGAGCGTGCGCCCGCCGCCGTCAATCATGGTTGCGTTGGGCGCTTCGATCCCGTCCGTCGAAATTTCCTTGATCAGGTTGCCTTCGACCAGAACGCTGGCGTTTTCGATCCGCGCCTCGTTCACGCCGTCAAAAACATGGACATTGGTGAACAGGGTCTGCGGCAGCGCTTCGTCCTGCGCAGAGGACATGCCGGCAGCGAGCGACACCACGCCCGCCAGTAATGTGGACTTGAAAAGATGCTTCATAAGTTTGCCCTTCCGCAATGTTGACGGCGGGGCCAGCGCCCCGCCGAAAGTTCAGTTCAACGTGTTCTTGTAGAACTTGCCGTCCTTCATGATGACGCGAATGCTCGGCACGTCCTGCCCGCGTGGCTCGGCATCGAACCATGTATCGACAGCGCCGATGGCAGTGATGTCTTCGAGCGGGTTTCCGTCAACGATGAGGATATCGGCATAGGCACCTTCCTCGATCACGCCGAGCTTGCCTTCGGGATAGGGGTTTCCGCGTCCCGTCAGTGCGGCCAGTTCGCCGCCATTCGAGGTCATCATCTGCAAGGCCCAGAGGTTGCCGAACTCACGCGCCATGAAAGCCTTGGTGAAGTCCATCGACTGCCGGTACGGCACACCGGTCAGCAGCACGTAGTCGGAATCGAACACCATCTTCGGCTTGTACTTCCGCACCAGATCAAACAACTGCTCGCTGTTTTTCCGCAACCAGAGGAACTTCGCCGTCGGCGGGAAGGTCGGGTCCTGGTGCATCGGATGCTCAAGCGCCTCGGGCGCCAACGCGGTCAGGTTGGGCGAGAAGAACGCTTCCTTCTCTACCAGCTTCTGCATCGTCGGTTCCGTTATGGTCAGGCCGTGATCCACCACTTTGACCCCGAGATCGAGCGCGCGCGACAGGTCGCTATCCATGAAGACATGCATGGCGACATAGGAATCCATGTCCCCGGCCACCTCGACGGCAGCGGCGATTTCTTCGTCTGTAAAGGCGGACTGGTAGATCGGGTCCTTGATGGAGGTCACACCACCACTGACCATGATCTTGAGGTAGTTGGCCCCAAGCGCAAAGTTCCGCCGCGCGCCGTGGAGCACTTCGGCAGGGCCGTCGACAAGCCGCGTGATCTCCAGCCGTTCAAGATTGCTTTCGTTCTTGCGTTGCCCGGCGATCCCCCAGTCGCCATGACCACCGGTCTGGCTGAGGCAGGCGCCGGACGAGTATATCCGCGGGCCCGGAAGCGAACCCTCGTCGATTACCGCACGAAGTCCACCATGTGCACCGCACATGTCGCGCACGGTTGTGAAGCCCATCGCCAGCATTTCCTGCGCAAAGGCCGCAGAACGTGCGCCGATCTCCTCCCATGTCGTGTCCTGAAGGCCCGGGATCGTGCCATCCTTGTACATATTCACATGCACATGGCTGTCGATCAGTCCCGGCATCAAGGTGCGTCCGCCGCCGTCGATCACATTGACCTCGACCTCTTTGGTCTCGATACCGCGTTCGGTCTGGATGGTGAAAGAATAGCCGTCGATACCGCCAACAGGATCGGGCAGGCGCTTGCTTCCGCCCGTTCGAACTTCGACTTCCCACGTGCCGGATTCGGGAATGTCCTCTGCAATCTTGTGAATCTTGTTCTTGACGACGAGCACGTCGACATCTTTCAAGCCGTCATTCACCCCGTCGAAGACCATCACGTTCTTGAACAGCGTGACCTCCGAGGGAATGTTGGGGATATCCTGCGCAATGGCAGGCGTCGTGAGCGCAATTGCCATTGACATGGCCGGCAGCAACGCCTTCAGGTTGAGTGCTGTCATTCGGTGTCCTCCCAGGGGTCGGTCTTCCTGCGGACCGATCCTCCCACTATGCACATGTGCCCCGAGATTCTTTTGACCCGCTGATCCCGTGGTGCATTTTTCTGACCCGATCCGGTCAATTTCAGCCAATTTCTGCTTGGCCGTCAGGCGCCCGCGCCCGTAGCGTGTCGGAGAGCGAAAGGGTGATGTGGATGCCGCAAGGAGAACAAAAGGACGGTTTGTCCCTCGTACGTGCTACGGTCCTCGGCCCCGTCGTAGCGATGATGCGGCGGCTCGATGCGGATCCGGCCTTTGCGCTCGGGCTGCATGGATTGAGCGAGGAACAGGTCCTGAACCCGGCCGAGTTCATCCCGCATGACACGGTCTATGCGGCGCTGGCCTCCATCGCCGACATAACCCGGCCGGATATCTGCGCCTTGGCGGGACAACAGACAGACCTGTTGAAGTTCCTGCCGCGTGGGGCGCTCCTCGGCCAGTCGGTGACCCTTGGCGATTTCTTCACCCGGTTCACCCAGATCGTCTCGAAGGAAAGCAACGCGGTGTCCTTCCGGCTCCTGATCGAGGAGGAACACGCCTACTTCACCACCAGTCGCAATTTCGAACCCGAGGTGTCGCCGGGCCATTCGGACGCCTTTCTCGTCGGGATCTGGATCTCCCTGCTGCACCGTGTTCTCGATTTCCGATGGGATCCAACCCAGGTTGTTCTGCGCCTCTGCGATCCGACCCTGTTGCCGGAGCAGTTTCATGGCGTGCGGGGCATCAAGTGCAACAACAGGGGATTCTCCATCCGCTTTCCGGCGGCCTGGCTGTCGCTTCCAATCAACCCCGAACTCCTCGTGAACCACGACAATGATATCGAAGAACCGGTTCAGGTCGATGTGCCCCTGGACTACCTCGAAGGCTTCGAAATTCTCGTGCGATCAAGGCTGTCCGATCCGGCGCTGACGGTGAGCGAGGCCGCCCGGATGTGCAGCATCACCACCAAGGTGCTGAACAAGCGCTTGTCCTCCTACGGAACAACGGCGTCCAAGGTGATCAACCGGCTGCGGATGGAAAAGGCCTCCGAACTGCTCACCACATCTGATCATTCGATCAAGGAGATCGCCCAATTGGTCGGCTTGTCCGAAACATCGGCACTCACCCGAGCCTTCACGCGGAACTTCGGCATATCCCCGAAAGATTGGCGCAATAAGGAGGCACAAGAGGCCCAAATTGCCGGAGCGCCTGCAGATTAGCCTGACCCCGCTGCGACTTCTCGACTACCGCAATCTCTTGGAACCTCGGTCGCCAATGGCAATGCCGAAGAGATGCATGAACCGGCGAGCCCTTCGCGGGGAGCAATCGATGGGAAAGGAGACCTCCATGCTATCCGCAGCGAACTCCCGCTTGCCGCCCATCGCGGCAGTTTCTGCGGAACGTGCCAGTGGGTATTCTGGGCTCAAAGCCGTCATCCGACGGCATTAGCGATTAGACCGGTTTGTGGTTGCGAGCGGTCATTGGGGCCGCTCTCAGGATTGGTCCGACATCGGCCCTCCCAGTACTATTCAACGAGTTTTCAAGCTCAACTCCGAGATCCTACCGTCGCCTGACCCTCTCTCGATTACGCTCCCGACGTTCGATGTTGATCCGGTGGTCGCGGCCCAATGCCCGGTAGAAGCCCGGTCCCTTGGACCAGTTCAGAAAGTGGGCAAAGCTGTCGACCTGATCGTCGTTGCGTCCGCGTGGAAAGGACTGAAGCTCCCGTTTGAATACCGGCAGCCAGGGTGCATCTGCAGGCAGATAAACCTTGCCCTCTTCGACAGGACCGCAAGCGGACTGGAACCGGGTTTCCTTGTCCTTGTCGGGTTTAATGCGTTCGTAGCGCCGACGGTCATCACGAAACAATTCGTCCAAAAGAGGTTTGCCGGAGGCCGCATCTTCGATCAGGACACGATCGGGATCCCAACGGCCGACAAGTTGCAGTGCCTTGGCTTTCAGGTCTGGGTAGTCTACCTGCCCGCGCCAGACGTCGATAAGATGCCACGCATTTTCGCGGAACCCCCAGGTTGTACAGACAGAGAAATCAGACCGGGGGTCTGCCGACATGCCCGTATCCCAGCTCTGAACCACCAGTTGGAACCAGCGGCGATCTTCGATGGTCTCGTAGGTGCCAAACCACTCCCAGCGCAAGGGCGACCCGTCGGGAGCAATGGGGTTCTGCTGATACTGGCAATTGAACACGGCCGCGCCCATTTCGCGACGCTTGGTATCCAGCGGGTGCTGTCAGACTAATTCGAACCAGTCTCAGTTTGCTGCGGAAACCGCGAACCTATCCGGAACAAAGCTGACGCCACTCGCTAAGAGCGGCGGCGCGGGTCAGCTTGAAGGTATCTCGACTGACTAGCGATCTTTCCCGGTTGAAGTGGTTGTAGACGGAAGAATGGACGGAGGCGAATTTCTGTAGACTTCGCATGCGCCTGAAACGCTGCCTCGCGCGTTCGCGTCGTCGAAACGGCAGGTGCGAATTCTCGGCGCGGTTGTTGAGCCACCTGCCCGTCTGTTGTTTTTCGAGCGCGCCCACTTTTCTGAGTGCCGCCTTGTAGGAGGCGAAGCGATCTGTGACGATCTCTTCGGCGCAACCGTGCCGCTTCATCAATTTCCGGAGGAATTTCAGTGCTGCGGCCTTGTTTCGGCGTTTCGTGACAACGACTTCCAGCACCTCGCCTTCGTGATCAACGGCCCGCCAAAGATAATGCCGCTTGCCATTCACTTTCACAAAGACCTCGTCGACGTGCCACTTCCATTTCGAGTATGAACGAAGTTGCTGCACCCGCTTCCGCCTGATCTCAGCGGCAAACATCGGGCCAAATCTGTTCCACCAGTAGCGGACGCTTTCATGGCTCACGTCGATGCCTCGCTCATGCAGGAGATCTTCGACATTCCGAAGCGAGAGCGGAAATCGGATGTACAGCATCACCGCAAGGCGGATGATCTCGGGACTGGTTTTAAAGTATTTGTAAGACGCGGGTCTGGTCATGGGCAAAAGCTACCCAACCACCCTGCCCGCCTCAAGCAAAGTTCTTCTGACAAGACCAGCCCGACGTTTCAGTTTGGTATCTGCCACTTCATAGCTGAACGGTCCAAGTTTGGATGGCGTCTCGACACGTTCCAGGAAGTCGGACCAGCCGCCCCAATTCCCAGACAGAAACGCGCCCTGAAACACAACATCCGGACCAGCGGCAAGCGCCGCGCGCGTGGCCTCGGCGTTTTCGCCAAGCTCACCACGCTCGATTTCCGTCACGGTTCGTCCAGACTCCTTAAGGCTGTCGAGATGCGCCATCTCATGCGCGTCGCCCTGCTTTTGAAGAAGCATGGCATCCTCAGTATCCTCGCCAGGCTCAGGTCCCTCGCCGCGCAAATACATGAGATCAAGAGCCGTTGCGTGTGCGCAGCCCGTAAAACGCATCAAATCCGACGCTGAAAACAATAAATGGCTTTTGAACTTCCCCACCTGCCTGTGAACCCTTTGCCCCCGAAATTGTCTCGTCGACAGCTCACATTATGGGGAATAGCATTGTTAAATCAAAGAAATCTCGGGAGCCGGGCTCGCCAATGACAAAAGCCATCGACCACGCCGCATTAAAAACCAAACAACGTGCCATTCGCGATGGCTTCCCTGAAACCATGGGATTACGCGTCCATCGCGCGATCAGTTGGATCGGGCGTGGTGAAGCCTGCGTCGATGATGATGACGCGCGCTTCATATTTCTTTGGATTGCTTTCAACGCGGCCTATGCAGACGAACAAGAATTTCAGTCGATAGCACCGGGAGAACGTGCAGCTTTCGTGGATTTTTTTGGAAAGCTAGACCAACTCGACAAGGATAGGCGGATCTACCAGGCGCTTTGGCAGCGGTTTTCAGGTCCAGTACGGATGCTCATGGAAAACCGTTATGTGTTCAATCCGTTTTGGCAGCACCACAACGGGATCGATGGATTCGACGATTGGGAGGACAGATTCAAAGCCTCCGCAAGATCCTTCGCACAGGCTTTTCAGGCTGGAGACACTGCGAGGGTCCTGAGTTTTGTGTTTGATCGCCTCTACGTCCTACGCAACCAACTTGTTCACGGTGGCTCAACCTGGAACAGCAGTGTCAACCGGTCTCAGGTTCAAGACGGCGCTGAAATCCTTGGGTTTCTTATGCCTGCATTCGTCGACATTATGATGGAGAATCCCAATGAAGATTGGGGCAAACCCTTCTACCCCGTCGTCCTTTGAGGCAATCACCGGACGGCCAAGTTCAGTCGACCATCACAAATTCATTCACTGATGTCATTGACATTATATCGCAGCTTCATTACATCAATCCATGTCATTAACATCTTAGTAGGTGAATGCACTTGGACGACATGGATGAACAATGGCAAGGATCAATCGATGATCTTGCTGCTCTGGCCGCGAAATACACGGCAGAAGTGGATGAGGCAGGGACGGAACCACGCCCAAACCCGCGCCTCATCCGTGACTACGTTGCGCGCGGCATCATGTCTAAGCCAGAACGGGTCGGCAAAGAAGCGCGCTATGACTTCCGTCACTTGGTGGAGTTCCTGGCCTGCCGGCGGCTTGTTTCTGATGGGTGGCCGCTAAGCAAGATTGCGGACGATTTTTCACGATCCTCCTTCGAGGAGATACGCGCCCTCATTCCAGGCCAAGATCAGACAACCGAAGCCCTCGACTTGATCCGGTCGTTTCGAGAGCCAGTCATGCGGGAAGAAGCAATGCATGACGTGGCACCGCGCGCCATGATGTCTGCTCCAGACCCCGACCTGTTTTCCGCGCGTTCGCGTCGCGACCTGCAGAACCGCGCTCGCCTGCGCGATTTCAAGAAAACCGATAAGTACAGGCATGCACTGAAGGAATTCGACGAGAGCCTCTTTAGTGTTATCCGCCAAGATATGACGGCTTTCCAACTTGCATCCTGGATCGTCCTTTTGATCGACCAGGATCGGTTGAACGACCTAACGCGCGACGACATCGAAGAAATAGGCGAAGCCGTCAAGGCTGCCCTTCTGGACCGGACAAATATCGGGGGGAGGTACTGATGTGATGCTCACCCAGCGCAAACGGGCGCTCTAGCGGCACCCGTACTAACCACGAACTGAAAGCCTCGGCACAATTTCAACGCGATGACGATGTCACCGTGCTGGAGGCCCTTTGCCAACGACTAGCCAGCGAAAAGGAATACGACATGATCAACCTCGAGCTCATCCCACTCAAACCGGCCGTTCTGCATGGCTTTGACAACGAAACTCATGTTCTGTTTCGCGCGTCGGCTGAAGCAGAGCCTAGGCAGTCGGACAACCGCAAGCCACTCAACGTCGCGATTGCCATTGATCGATCCGGTTCCATGAGTGGACCACCCCTTACTGAAGCTAAAAAATGTGCGATCGCGATGATCGAGCGCATGTCCCCCACCGATCGCGTTGCGATCATCACTTATGACAATGACGCGGAGGTTGTTGTGCCCTCGTCTCTGGTAACTGATCGGCGTGCGATCCAGGATCGCATCCGTGATATTACCGAAGGTGGGACAACAGCTTTGCACGACGGCTGGCTACTTGCCGCTGAACAGGTCGCAAAGCACCAGCAGAACAACGGAATCAACCGGGTTCTACTGCTCTCAGACGGAAACGCGAATGTCGGGCTTACCGATGTGGCGGCAATCGTTAATCAATGCGCAAAAATGGCTGAAGCCGGGATAACGACATCGACCTACGGCCTTGGTCATCATTTCAACGAAGAGCTCATGGTCGCTATGGCCAAAGCAGGGCTCGGCCAGTCCTATTACGGCGAAAGTGCAGTAGACCTCTCTGATTCCTTTGGAGAGGAATTCGACCTGATGCTGAACACGCTCGCCACACGACTTACCCTGAAGGCAACTGCAGCAGACGGTGTCGAGATTGAACTCGTCAACAAGCTCCATCAGCGAAAAGCCGGCTGGGCGCTGCCTGACCTGGCTGAGGGCGGCGACGTCTGGGCACTATTCCGCGTTTTCGTTCCAAAGCACATGTTGAACTCTTCCACGCCACTTCTTTCTTGTGAGCTCGAATACGCAGACAAGGACGGCCAGCTGCATTCCATGCAACATCCCATGCTTGCCGTGCCCGCACTTGACGATGCAGCATTCGCCGCGGTCGCGGCAAACAAGACTGTCTCGGCCCGAGTAACAGAGCTCCAGATCTCTGAACTGCAAGCAACTGCACGCAGCCATGCAGAGCGCGGCGAATGGGACCATGTCGACGAGGTAATCGCCAAGGCAAGAGATATGGCAAAGGAAAACCCTTGGCTTCGCTCCAATGTTGATGCCCTAGAACGCTATGCCAAGCGGCGTGAACGTGCGCGGTTTTCGAAAGAGGCAATGTACAGCGCAAGCCGCTTGAACGCTCGTTTGACAGATCGAACCGAAGTATTTGCCTCCTATGAGCCCCGACTGGAAGCCAGTAAACCTGCGTACCTTCGTCGGAAATCTGAGCGCGGAAAACGACTGAAATCCGATTGAACACTCAGGATTTCGCGGCTATCGTAGCGTGAGGCCAATAATTGTGCGCGCATAGTTTTCGTGCGTATGGAGCGATGGGAGGGCGAGTTGAGCAGCGAAAAATCGGAGCTTCGTTGGGGAGTCGCGCAGCGCCTCGAGTTCATCGAGTTCCGATTGTTTTGGGAGGGGCATGTGAACCGGAGCGATTTGATGGAGCAGTTTGGACTGTCGGTGAACCAAGCGTCCGCCGACCTGAACCGCTATATCGGTCTGGCTCCGGACAACATGGTCTACGATAAGAGCGCCCGGACGTATGTCCGAGGCCCCGAATATGCTGCACAGTTCCTGAAACCCGATGCAAGCCGCTACCTCGCACAGCTTCGGTCTTTGGCTGACGGCGTCATGGACAGCGACGACGCATGGATCGCCGAGCTACCAGCCTATGACGCCGCGCCCACTCCGGCCCGTGGTGTGAACCCCGTGACACTACGATCTGTTGTCGGTGCAATCCGCCGCTCTGAAGCGATCGAGGTGAAGTATCAGTCCCTTTCGCGCCCAGAGCCGAGCTGGCGGTGGATCGCGCCCCATGCCATCGGGTTCGATGGATTTCGATGGCACACTCGGGCCTACTGTAAGACTGACGAGATCTTCAAGGATTTCCTGCTTTCGCGCATCCTCCAGACGCGCGGTGTAGAGGCCAGCGGAGCCACGGATGCGGCCGATGCGGATTGGCAAGAACATGTTACGCTTGAGATCGGGCCACACCCCGCCCTTTCGGAGAACCAAGCCAAGGTCATCGCTCTCGACTACGGCATGCGCGGTGGCAGGGCAAAAATCAAGGTTCGGCGTGCGCTGCTCTATTATGCGCTAAGACGACTTGGGCTTGATACTGATCCTGGCGCAAGGAAGCCGCAGGATCAGCAAATCGTGCTTCTCAACAGGGAGGCCGTTTATGAAAATACTGGATAAATTGTCTCGAGTCCTGGGCGGTCGTGCCTCGCCTAACTACACACCCGAAAGCCAAGTTCTTGCCCCTTACGAGATCCGGCTGATTGCCGAAGGTAAGCTCGATAGACTTTCCGATTTCGCTGCGTCTGCACGCCTCCATTTTTCTGATCCGAAGGGAGACACCCCACTCCATCTGGCAGCACGGACGGGAAACCTTGCTCTATGCGATCTCTTCATCCGTTCCGGGGCCGACCCCAATACACTTAACCATGAACGGCAAACCCCCGCTGACGTCGCATTTTCAGAGGGTCACGGGTTAGCATCGCAGCTTCTGTCTTCGCTTGTTACAGAATCGCCTACCGAAGAAAAACCTGAAGAAGGCGGCATCACCCCAAGACCCGAAACCAGCAACGCGCTTAGAAACGATGTTTCAGAAAATCGATTCTCGCCAATCCCGCAAAGAACGCCGGAAGCGCCTTCGAAGCATGCTGATGAACAAATTGAGGAAAAGTATTGGACCGCAGAAAGAAATGAGGAATTGACACGACTGTGGTCCTTAGGCGCAGAACCAGGCCAGATCGCTCAAAAACTTGGCGGGCTCGTCACTCCCGGCGCAATACTCAACCAGACTCATTGTTTGGGTATATACGAGTTGAGGGGAACAAACAGTGAGCGCACGGAGCTCACCCAATACGAAGAAAATCCAAAGCCGTCCGCAAGGTCGTCTTGGCCAGAGGAGCGGGTCGACCTCCTGAAAAGAATGTGGGCCGAAGGCCGAAGTGCGAACCAGATCGCAAGGGAGTTGGGCGGGGTCAGCCGCAATGCAGTGCTGAGCAAAGCACATCGTCTCGGCCTGTGGAAAAAAGAGGGTGATGACGACAGCAGCTCCGAAACGGTAGCTGAAATACACCCGCCCGTTGCTGCTCCGCCCATTGCAGCGCAACCGGAACCGCTCAGCGCGGAGACTGAGCAATCTAATGCGGCACCAAGCCAACTAGATGACCTTGACGACTTGCTTGTTTTTGAAGCTGAGGAAGAGCCAGAGAATTTCTTCGGGGAGTCCAAGCGCGAAGCGGTTTCGGGGACATTCGTTGCGCTCGTCAGTCCCTCACCTGTAGTTTCCACGGATGAGCACGGAGATTGGGATCTCGACCTTTCACCAGCATCGATTGCCGGTGAAGGCATTGGTGCCGCCGCCGTAAGCTCGGATAATCGCACCGAGCATGATTTTCTCAAGGTACGTAACCGTGGGCGCCAATCAATCAAATCCGCGGTGGTTCAGAGCGGCACGCGACTGTCAATCGATCCGGAGAACTGCACCTCATGGGCCAAGGAAATTTTGCAAAAGGGGTGGTACTCATCCAGCGACATCGAAAACCTTCTCGCTCTATGCGACGGCAATGGTGATCTTGAGGAATTGCGCATCAACCTCCAGCGCAACCTTGAGGTCGGCGGCTTCGACGAGGTAGATTTAGCCTTCAGGCATAATGACGGGCTTTGGGACTCCCGAACGGAGATATCCGCGGATGAGCTTTCTGAAGCAATCGAGGCAGCTCTCACGAGATCGACGCGGCTGCCTGGAACACAACGCTTCGTCATGGACAAGTCCGATGAACGGAAACTCTTGGAGCCCATGGTCCGGGCAAAGCAAGAGCTTCAGTTGGGGATTCTCGCCTCCGAAGCCGCCGTCCAAACGATCCTTGATGTCGTCGACACCATCCAGAGTGGCGTCCGGAACCCAAGTTCTGTATCGCTAAAGACCATCATCCCCTCTCGCCCTGGCCACACCGAGACGGCCGAAGTCATGGCCGCTGCGGAATCCCTCAGGTCTTGGCAAGAAAATGGACGCGTTATGGATGGTAAACGGCGACGGCAAGCGCTTAACGCGCTTGAGGCGCTCGATCTATCTCTGGGATTCCTAAAAGAGCTCGTTAGTTCGATTGAACAAAACCTTGCCAGCACAGAGCATGTCAAAGAGCTGAATACCCAAATCTCGCTCTTTGAGGACGCCAACGAGCGACTAGTCCGCAAACACCTGCCTTACGCACGACGCTTTGCTGCACGGAGCGTGGAGGAAGGTGAAGACCCTGAGGACGTCTTTCAGGTGGCGTTCATGGGTCTACAGCGATCCACGCGGCGCTTTGATCCAGAGCGCGGTTATCGCTTCGTTGTCTATGCCTCTTACTGGATGCGGCAGGCGATCATGCGATGGCGTGCTGACGAGGGATCTACGATCCGCATCCCTGTTCATCGGAAGGAGAAAATTGCGAGGTTAGATCTCGCCATGGATAAGCTCGACGTTAGGACTGACAGCTATGTTTCCGAAAAGGATCTTGCAGCGGAACTGGAATGGACAACTGAAGAGGTGTCTCAGTTTCGTGGGTTTCCCCGCGAGGCTGTGTATCCAGAAAGCATCGACGACTGGGATGAGATATTCCCTGGTCAAGAGGACGCGAACGCCTTCGACGCGGCAGAAACAGAACTGATCATTGCAGACGCCCTGGCCGAACTGCCAGAGCGCGAGGCTGATATAATTCGGATGCGCTTTGGGATTAATCGCGATTCTGACATGACCCTTGAGGAGATCGGTCAGATCTATGGAGTGACGCGCGAGCGCATTCGACAGATCGAGGCAAAGGGCCTCGACAGGCTTTCTCATCCGGGCCGCATGCGACGTCTTGAGATTCTATTGGGGCGTGAATTAGGAAAGGTGGAAAATTCTTTTCCCTCTGCGGCATCTCAAAAAAAAAGTGATGGAGCCAACTCGGCAAAAGGCGCCGCATTCGCGCCAAATTCATTTGGACATCAAGACACTCAAGAACTCCCAAAGGATTCTGGTTTAGGGGCGAACAGAAATCACGGGAAAGGTGAAAATGGCGCACAATCCATAGGGCCAAGCTCTGATGATCTCTTTGATCGCGCCATGAAAATGTGGAGCTCAAGCGTAAATCCGGACGAAATAGCCCGAGAGTTGGGTGTTGATAGCTGGCAAGAAGTGTTCGGCCCAGGAAAAGCTGATGGCAGTTAGAAATGCCCCCCCGTACGCAGGTTCAATGCTCGAGTCACTTCGCGGGCTCGGCTATGCGCTTCCTACTGCACTGGCCGATCTGGTTGACAATTCCATTACGGCGAATTCTAGCGAGGTCGCCATCCATCTCGAATGGGCCGGCCCAGACAGCTGGGTAAGGATTGTTGACGACGGCGACGGCATGGACGACGCGGCCCTTGAAGCCGGAATGCGCCTTGGAGCGCGCGATCCTCGGGCGGAGCGCGCAGCCAGCGACCTTGGGCGCTTCGGACTAGGCCTTAAGACAGCAAGTTTCTCTCAAGCTCGAAGACTGACCGTTGCCAGCCGGCAGAATGGCGGTCCTGTTGTATGCCTGCGCTGGGATCTCGACCTAATTGGTCAGGAGCCGGGCGCCGAATGGCCCCTCTTTGAAGGGCCCGCACAAGGATCTGAGCAACTGCTTGCGCCCCTCGAGCAGATGGAACACGGCACTATCGTCCTTTGGGAGAAGCTAGACCGTATTGTGACCGATGGCTTCACCGCCCCCGACATGATCGAGCTCGCCGATCGCGTCGAAGCACATCTTGCGATGACCTTTCATCGTCTTTTGGACGGGCAGCAGCCGACGCTGCGCCTCCTTCTCAACGGTAGAGGGGTGAAGCCCTGGGATCCTTACATGATAGGACATCCCGGCAAAGCGCTCGAAAGCCCCGAGTATCGCATCCTTCATACGACAGGTGTGACAGTTCAGTGTCATGTCCTTCCGCATCGCGACATGCTCAAGCCCGCCGAACAAGAATCCGCAGCCGGACCCGGAGGATGGACGCAGCAGGAGGGCTTCTATGTCTATCGCAACCGCCGTCTCCTTCTTGCAGGGGGCTGGCTGGGCCTAGGCGATGGCGGCAAGCCATGGCCGCGCGATGAAGCTCACCGGCTCGCCCGCATAAGGCTTGACATACCAAACAGCGCGGACGCCGATTGGAAGATCAATGTTCTGAAGTCGACCGCCAATCCGCCGGTGCGTCTGCGGCCTCAACTTCACCGCCTTGCATCGGAGACGCGGGACACGGCGAGACGGGTCTTTGCCCACCGAGGTCATGTCGCGCCTGTATCGGGCACGCGCTCCAACGCGGTTGCGGAGGCTTGGCAAGTGCGGCGCTCCGCACAAGGGACCTCTTACCGGATTGCCCGAGACCATGACCTCATCGCCTCAATCCTGAAACGCGCAGGATCGCTCAAACCGGACATACTCGCTGTTCTCAGGCTCATTGAGGAAACCGTTCCAGTTCAGCGCATCTGGCTTGACACCGCAGAAGACAAGGAAACGCCGAGGACAGGTTTCGCCGGGGCATCGGACGAAGAAGTTATGGAGACATTGTCCTCGATGTTCGAAGCACTTGTGACATTTCGGGGTCTGAGTCCTTCTGAGGCGCGCGAACGGCTTGGTCGCACGCCCCCATTCGACAGGTATCTCGACCTAATTTCATCCCTTGAAGTGAAAGATCCACTATGACGGTTTCTAATCAGAAGGCCTTCGATTCAATACTTTCCATGGCGCAGAACATGCTGCGCCTCGCTGCGGAGCGGGCACAGAGCCCTGTGACGCCAGAAATGATCGAAAAGGAGCTGGCAAAGCTCGCAATGATGATGGAGGAGGATTTTGCCCTCGTCGATCGGGACGCGCTCGTTGACGAACTGATCCGTCGCTCAAGCCGCACCGTTGGTCAGAACGCCACCCTAATGAACGGTGAGAACCATATTCCCTGGCTCGACGCTGAAAGAAAAAAGGGGTGGACATACTGGCAACGCTACTCCGAATACATGGAAACGCGTATTCCGTGGTCGGCTCTCGACGCCCTCGACGTTGCTACCGATGAAGTTCTTTCAAACCTCGAGGATCCAGTCCGCGAAGGCGCTTGGGATCGCCGCGGTCTCGTCGTCGGCCACGTGCAGTCCGGAAAGACAGGCAACTACACCGGTCTGATCTGCAAGGCAGCAGACGCTGGTTACAAGATCATTATCGTGCTTGCGGGTCTTCACAACAACTTGAGGGCTCAGACCCAGATCCGCCTAGACGAGGGGTTCCTCGGCTTTGCCACGATCGCGGATGCCGATGAGCTTCCTGCGGTCGGGGTTGGATTGATCGACAACGACACATCTGTCCGTCCCAATGCCGCAACCAATCGAAGTGACAAAGGCGACTTCAACACAGCCGTTGCGGCCAAGATGAACATCAGTCCGGAGCAGCGACCTTGGTTGTTCGTCGTCAAGAAAAACAAGACAGTCCTTGAGCGCTTGTTACACTGGATCCGCAATCGCGTCGCCAATCACACCGATCCCACGACGGGTCGCAAGATGGTTACCAATTTGCCAATTCTTGTGATCGACGATGAGTCGGATCATGGTTCAGTAGACACGGGCGAAGACGTCGTAGATGATTTCGGCAATCCAGATCTCGAGCATCAGCCGAAAACCATCAACAGGCTCATCCGTGCGATCTTGCACCACTTTGCACGCAAGGCTTACGTCGGCTACACCGCGACACCCTTTGCAAACATCTTCATTCACGAGCGAGGTGAAACGCAGGAGCATGGTCCCGACCTATTCCCTTCCGCATTCATCACCAACCTAGCGGCACCATCGAACTACGTTGGGCCGGGACGCGTGTTTGGGTCCGCTTCAAGCGCGCCAGAAGACCTGCCATTGGTGCGCGCACTATCAGACGATGAATTCCAGCCCTGGATGCCCAGCAAGTCGACAACGTCGCCAGAAATGAAGCCGCACAAGAACGGGCATCGACCACGCTGGGAGGGCGAAGATCGCGTGCCGGACTCGCTCGCAGAAGCGATCCGGTCATTCGTGTATGCCTGCGCCGTACGGAAACTGCGCGGACAAGGCGACAAGCACTCCTCCATGCTCATCCACGTGACGCGCTTCACCTCAGTACAAAATGAAGTCTTCAATCAGGTGGCCACCTACGTGAGAGACATGAAAGGCCGATACACACGTGGCATCGAACTTGCTCCCCTCGAAGCATCCATGCGCGAAGAATATGAAGCGACCTTCCTCCCTGGTATGCGAGGGATCCGAGATGCGCTTGTGGAAGGCGAGACGCTGGATGACTTCTCATGGGCGGAAATTCGTGACGTTTTGCCGGACGTCCTGTCGGACATTCGCGTGCGCGAGATCAACGGCACGGCGAAGGACGCTCTGGACTATGCTGAGAACGACGCCAGCGGCCTGAAGGTTATCGCCATCGGTGGCGACAAGCTTGCGCGTGGTCTGACGCTCGAGGGTCTCTGCACAAGCTACTTCCTGCGGACCGCACGCATGTACGACACACTGATGCAAATGGGTCGGTGGTTCGGCTACCGTGACGGCTACCTCGATGTCTGCCGCCTATACACATCCGAAGAAATGGTGGAGTGGTTCGGCCATATCGCCGATGCAGCCGAAGAGCTTCGCCAAGAGTTTGATAACATGGTTGCGGCCGGTGCCACGCCGAAGCAGTTCGGCCTGCGCGTGAAATCCCACTCCGTGCTGACCGTTACGTCGCGGGCAAAGATGCGAAACGCGCGAGCGATGCAGTTGACCTATTCAGGCGATCTGCTGCAGACCATCGTGTTCCCAAATCGAAAGGACGATATCACGGCAAACTTCAATGCCACTGATCGCTTCATCAGCGCACTAGGCCCATCGAAAGACCTGAACCACCAGCTCTTTGTACCTGAAGGTCAGAAGTGGAACGGACACCTATGGCGAGATGTGCCAGCACTCAGCGTGATCTCGTTCCTTCGGGAGTACAGGACCCATTCGGCCAGCTTCCGGATCATGAGCCCGCTGATCGCGGACTTCGTTGAGGAAATGAACAAGGACCAGGAACTGACAGACTGGACCGTGGCCCTTATCGGAAAGGAACAACCCGGAACAGAAAAGTCGGTTGGTGGCGCATCGGTCAAAATGCTGGATCGCCGCAGAGCGGCCGAGCATGCGGATCGGTACTCCATCAAGACCCTCATTTCCCCACGCGATCAGGCTATTGATCTAACCGAGGCAGAGTGGAAGGCAGCCCTCGAACTCAGTCAAAAAACCTGGCGCAATGATACGGATCGAAACGAAGGCAAAGAACCACCTTCCGAACCCAGAGGACCGCAGATCCGCCACGTTCTCGGATACGGGGTACTTGACGCTGGCATTCCGGCTCGACGCGAACGTGGCTTACTGATGCTCTATCTGCTAGATCCTGCCGGTTCTGGCGTCCCTGAACTCGAAAATGCAGACCCTGTAGTAGCTTGGGCAATCAGCTTCCCATCGAGCACTTCCGAGAGAAGAGTTTCCAATTCCAAGTATATCGCCAACAGCGTTCTGTGGGGAGGTCTGAATGACTGGGTGGACTGAGGAGGGGCTTGAACGCGCTTGGCGAGCGCTCGCGCGCCAGGAGGCCAGTGAAGACTGGCGCTTTGTACATCTCACCGAGATGGGTGCTGTCTCTGTTGAGGCTGGCTGCCACTTCCCCCTGGGGCGAGAAGCGTTGATTGTTTCATTTCCCAGCTCGTGGTCAGTGAATTCGGCACGGTTGCCTGAAGGCAAGGGTTTCGATGTCGCCGTCATCGAGGGGCAGACTGTCGTTGCCGGAAAGACCGCCATCGCCTTGGTCAGACGGCCCGAAGGATCACCGGACATCTTCGCCATCATGGTCGTCGATGTCTTGCGAACATTGGAAGTCGCAGCAAACACGGCGAATCGTGATGTGATAGAGGCCTTCCTCGAACGGGTCAGGGAATGGCAGGCATTCATGGCCCGTACGCACCGCCCCCTTTCGCCCGATGCACAGATCGGCCTTGTCGGCGAGTTATGGATTTTGAGACTGCTCGCAGACACATCCTTGGGAGTTGGTGCTCTCGATTGCTGGCAAGGACCATTACGAGCAGCGCAAGACTTTCACGTGCGCGGAGGCGCGATTGAAGTAAAGAGCACTGTTCGGACCGGCAGCTTCCTCGCCCGAATCAACAGCATCGAGCAGCTGGATGGTTCTCGAGATCCAATTCTTCTTTGCGGGCTTCGCTTCGAGGAAAACACGGACGGATCTTCACTTGTCGATTTCGTGTCTGAACTCCGCGAAAGGTTTGAGCGTGCTGGGGTGCAGCGCAGCTTCGAAGCCCTACTGATGGTGATGGGGTACCTTGACGAACATGCGCCGCTCTATGGCCGCACGCTGATATTGAAGGATGCAAGGGGATTTCGCGCGGAAGGTCACATGCCACGCCTCACGCGTGCTGACCTGCCAATCGCCATCCGTTCTGCCGCCTATGTCCTTGACCTGGATGCCTTGGAAGTTCCTTCCATTACTCTTCCAGAGTTGATCAACGAGTTTGGACTGGATTGACATGAGTCTTGAAGAATTTCACTACAATTTTCGTTCCGACATGCAGACGATCATCGCCGAACGTGTTTCGGATGGAGAGGGTCCCTTTCCTTCTGAGGAACTCGTTTTTGCCGAAATGGTCATGGAGCACGTGGCAGAAACCGGGATATGCGACGCGCCCACCGTTTGTCATTGGAACGGCAAGGTCGGTAACGCCAAGCTGCGCATAACCGGCTATGCCCTCAGCTCCGATGAAACGGCGCTCGACCTGTTCGTGACCCACTATTTTGGAACAAATGAGTTAAACGATCTACGTGACTCAGATGCCACAAGAACGGCCAGCGAAGGCGTGCGCTTCCTCTTTCGCGCTGCGAGTGGCCAGCTTGACGCCAAAATTGATCCTACCCACCCGGTCAGGGACCTCGTTGCAACCATCCGTTCCCGATGGCACGACATCGACCGCTTACGGGTTTTCGTGATCACAGATGGACGAACCAAAACCAAGCGTTTCTCGAACAAAGAGGTTCATCAAAAGATGGTGGCCGTCGAGGCCATGGATATTGAACGGCTGTTTCGACACACCGAAGGAAAACCAAGAGATGAACTCGCAGTCAGTTTTGTTCAGTCGATAGGTCGACCTCTACCTTGTGTTCACGTTCCTGATCCTGACGCGGATTACGAGTACGCCCTGACTGCCATTCCCGGGCAACTTATTCGAGATCTTTATCTTCGTTACGGCACAACGCTACTCGAAGCCAACATTCGAACGTTCCTGGGAAACAAACGTGCAGTGAACAAAGGTATCGTCGAAACTCTACGAAAGGAACCGGAGCACTTTCTCGCATTCAATAACGGCTTGGTCCTAGTCTGCGACGAGGCTGCGTTCGAGCGTACTGATGACGGTAATCTGGGTTTGTCGTTCATGAAGGGATTGCAGATCGTGAACGGTGGCCAGACGACATCGAGCATCTATTTCGCGTCGCGCGACGACCGTACCATAGATCTGAGCCATGTCATGGTTCCGGCCAAGATCATCATTCTCAAGGCCTCACAAGACGAAGCGCGTGAGCGATTAATCAGTAATGTCTCGCGTTATGCAAACAGTCAAAACGCAGTTAAAATGTCAGATCTCTCGGCAAATCGCCCATTCCATCGAGAGCTCGAAAAACTTGCAAACGACACTTGGTGTCCTGATGGCGCTACCCGTTGGTTCTATGAGCGGGCGGCTGGCGCCTACAACGTCATGCTGCTGAGAGAGGGCACTACCCCTGCTAAACGCCGCAAGCTGAAGGAGATGATCCCACCGAGGCGCAAGCTGACCAAGAACGACCTTGCCAAATACCATGAGGCGTGGCGCGGAAAGCCAAACCAGGTCGCGCTTGGCGGCGAAAAGAACTTCGCAGCCCTCATGGCAGCGCTTGACGAGGATCCAAACATCGCTCCTAGTCCGCTTAATGCAAAGTGGTTTCGCGCAATGATTGCAAAGGTAATCGTGTTCAAAGCCATTGAGAGTATGATTAAGACAAAAGACGCGAAAGAGATCTTCCGCCAAGGTTATGTAAATATTGCCACCTACGTTGTTGCAGTTGTCGCAGATCGAATTGGAGACAGGCTCGACCTTGAGAAGATCTGGATGCGACAAGGCATCTCGGCAGAGTTCCGGGATCTGCTTTGGGACTGGGCAGTAATTGTGAATTCCGAGTTCAATAGGATCGCTCCAGGTCAGCAGTTTTCCGAAGTCGCCAAAAGACTCGAAACGTGGAACAAAATCAAGCTAGTCGCTTTTCCCCAGCAATATGGAGGAATTGATGAACTGCGGGAGAATTAACATGAGAAGATATGAATTGGCCTTTGCACACGTGAGCCGGATCCCTACAGAAATAATTCCGTCGTTGAACTGGTGAACAGTCAATAATCACAATTCAAAGACGGTACCAAAGTCTCATCTTTCGAGTTGGCATTGAACGGAATCTCACTCCACCTTTGCCAGCCGAACGAGGAAAATCGCAGACCGGCATTTACCAAGATTGTCAACAGGTGAGACCATGCCAAATGACCGAAAAATGGGCCGAGATAATCATGGACCGACCAAGGATCATGAGACTTCCTCGGAAGATCTTTCAGAACTTTCCCTCTCGGAGTTCAGTTCGGAGGTTGCGGCCGAGGACTACCATCGAGCGAGGCAAGCGGAAACCTCGAAAGGTGAATTCATCAAGGTTAGTCAGACTAAATGGGATCATCACGAAGTCGATTGGTCACTAGGCGACCTAGACACTGGGACGACACTTGCGACGGAGAGTTGCCAAGATGGGCAGCCTGCCCCTAAAGATGGAATTGAACGCACTGTTTCCGTCACGCCCGATACCTCGAATGCAAGCAAGCAAGAAGAGACGTTAAAGAGCAACACAACAACTTGCGAGCATGTCGCTTCCATCCAACTGAAGAATTTCAAAAAGTTTCGAAGCTTCAGAATTGACTGTGGAGCTACAAACATTCTTACCGGCAAAAACAACGCTGGAAAGTCAAGCATTCTTGACGCGCTCCGGGTCGGTCACGACGTGCTCAGGTACGCGTCAAGAAGAAAACCTGAAATATCCGAGTTCGAGGGAAGAAGCTGTGCAAGCTTTACCATGCCAACCAGTACGTTAAAAATTCCAATCGATAATATTGCATGGAACTACTCTGATAACCCAGCTTCAGTTCGGCTATCACTGAAAAACGGATCTCAATTTGTGATCCTTCTGCATCCAGATCAACCAATTAAGGCCTATCTCCTTTGTGACGGGCCCTTTCCTCGAACCACATCTGCCTTTCGGCGTCAGTTTCCATTGTCCCTTGTTGTCGTTCCAACTTTGGGTCCAGTTGAAGAGAATGAACAATATTTGACCGATAAAACGATCTCAACTAGCGAAAATACCCGCACCGCTCATCGACATCTGAGAAATATCCTCATTCGAAAAACAGAAGATGAGTTTGACGAATTTTCTGAGGCAGTGTCATCTGCATGGCCAGAAATATCGTTGGAGCGCCCGAGGGTTTTGAGCCCTGGGGAGCCGATGGAGATGATGTTTTTCGAAGAGGGAATCCCAAGAGAGATGTTCTGGTCAGGTTTTGGCCTTCAGGTGTGGATGCAAATGGTCTTACAGTTCATGCGTGGTTCCGATAAGTCTGTCTTGGTCTTGGATGAGCCGGACATCTATCTCCATCCTGAACTTCAGGTCCGCATGGTTGAATTGGCCGCGCGCAAGTTTGGTCAGATATTTATTGCTACCCACTCGCCCACCATCGTTGATTGTGCAAATCCCGAAGATGTACTGACCATTTCAGCAAAGGATGCCTCCGCTATCAGAGCCGCAAGGTACTAAGAAATCCCAATAGTTGGTGAGCGAAGTCAGGCTGCTCAAAGGTCACTTAAGCTAGTTGAGAATTGCATTTAGGAGTCTAGCAATCTGGATAGCAAGAAACGGAGGCACCGCATTACCAACCTGCACATACTGTTGCGTTCGATTGCCCATGAACAAGTAGTCATCGGGGAATGTCTGTAGGCGTGCAGCCTCGCGCACGGTCAGGCTGCGGCACTGGATTGGATCGGGGTGTATGAAGTAATGTCCATCCTTCGAAATATGGCTGGTTACCGTAGTCGCGGCCGCGTCGGCAAGTTGGACTCGAAATCGATCATTGAATACGCCGCTGTGCCAGTTCCGATGATCTGGGCTGAGCGCGAGAGGAAAATCGGCAGCCTTCGGGCTGTAGCCATGCACTGCCCCGAATACAGCTGCGAAGAGATACCGCCCGAGGTCCGAGGCCATATGCCCGCGAGTTTCGTGTTGGGTGATAGCACTTAGCTCTGGCCGCTCAAGCCAGCTCAGTAGTTCATCGTTTGAGTTACCGTATCCATCCGGCAGACATGACGCAGTTCGACGGTTCGGAGCCCGTGACTTCATTTGCTTGGCAACGGATGAGAATGCCTGCCGAAGAGGAGCGTTTTCTTTTCCCTTGTGTATGCCGGCCATTAATTTGGCCGCTTCGACAACTTCTTCTCGCCACGCCAATGAATCGTCTCGACCACGGCTAATACCGCTGCGTACGTCGGGCATTGTCCCGATGACGTCGCTAACCGTCCGCGTCAGACCCGAGACGGCAATCTCGGCGCGGGTTGCCTTGCCCGCAATATCGGATCGGATACCGACGATGATCACCCTGTGACGTCGTTGCGGCACTCCAAATTCTTCAGCACGCACGATGAAATCAGACGGTCGGACTGCTTCTTGCAGGCTAGCTTTTCCGTCTTCCACTCGCACTGCCAGCAAGTCGTAGTGATGATCTTGGCCCGTACCATGTGAGGACAGGTCCTCCATCAGCATCTCGAAGACAAGTCGACTTTCAACAGTCGAGGAAAGCATGCCTTTGACGTTTTCCATGACGAAAGCGGCGGGACGAAGCCTCTCGAGCACGCGGATGTACTCTCGGAATAGGTAATGCCGCTCATCATCTTCAGGCACATAGCCGATCTTGCCCTTGGCTCGGGCCCGCCCAACCAGGGAATAAGCCTGACAGGGCGGCCCGCCGATGAGAATTGTATCGTCATAGTTTTTGCGCAGCTTCGCGATGGCACCGTCAATCGCCTTCGCAGCAGCCTCAGTTCCAAGTTCGAGTGCACGAGCCTCATCGAGCGCAAGCTGCCAGGCTTCGGCGTCGACTATTGACCAATCCGGCTCGGGGACAAGCCCTGCATGGAAATCGATGAACTGATCGGGCAAGGCGCCTTGACGTGCCTTGTATTCACGCAGGAACGCGCGCAGCCTCAGCGTGCGATGGGCCGATGCCTCCTTCTCGACCGAGATGCCGATCCGGAACGGCGCTTGTCCGTCCTCGACAAGGGATGCAAACCCCTCACCAAGTCCGCCGGGGCCGGCGAACAGATCAACGATGCCGAAAGTCGAAGGCAAATCAGGCTCCTGACGAACTTCATTCAGTCGGTGTATACCAGGTTCCAGATCGAAGACCAGGGTGCACGTGGCCGATATCGTCGACAAACAGACCCGATCCCGGATGATGGCCGGGATCAAGGGAAAGGACACGAAGCCCGAACTAGTGCTTCGGCGGGCACTTCATGCCCGCGGCTTCCGTTACCGGCTGCATTCGAAAAATTTGCCCGGGCGACCTGATCTCGTGTTTCCAAAGCATCACGCAATCGTCTTCGTGCATGGCTGCTTCTGGCACCGCCATGAGGGCTGTCGTTACACAACCAGTCCATCGACCCGCCAAGAGTTCTGGCAAGCCAAGTTCACCGCAAATGTCGCTCGGGACGAGGCAGTTCGCGATAAGCTCCTGGAAGGCGGTTGGCGCATCGCCACGGTTTGGGAGTGCGCTCTCCGGAAACCGGATCAGATGAACGTCACAACCGACCTCCTATCAGCGTGGCTTCGGTCTAATGAGCTTCAGCTGCAGATCGGCGACGATGAGGCATCTTCCGTCATTCGAGCGGATGTCCGTTCAGCTGCTGACACCTAGCCACGCCAGAATCCTCTGAACACCTTGGCGCTCGGCCTATTTGGCGTATCAATGGCTTGAGCGGTTACGGAGAGAAGATGTGCTGAACCCCAGAGGTGATACTGGCCAAGAGCTTGATGCGAAATTCACGCTCGAGAAGCTACCGGACGGATTTGCCCTCACAGTTGAGTCCCGGGGCGGGTCAGACCATGGCCCTAACCCCAGCCGGAACAAGAACTACATCGATGGCATGCTTCTGCACCTGAAGCGCATGGCCGAGCATGACATGCGCCTGGACGAGATCCAGGTGGCTAGCGCGAAGGCGCTACGGCTGCCTGAATCTGAACGCGTTGTCTGGCCTGACGGCTAGCCGTCCGCTTCCAATGCATTGCCGCAGAGGATGCGGTGATCCCCGAGCAGCCAGATGTCGCCGGGCCGGGTGATGGCGACTTGTGCCGGGTTCGGCTCTTCAACGGTTTCCGGCTGACGCGCATCCGTGTCACCGGCACCGCTGATGAGGAGGTCGATCTCCGCCACCTCGAAGCCGGTGATGTCGAGACCGAACTCCAGCTCGCCATCCAGGCTCAGGTCCATCAGCTCGGCAAACTCGATCTGCAGCGCCGCCTGGTTCCAGTCGGACAGTTCCGCGAGCCTATTGTCGGCGATGCGCAGGGCGCGCACCTCGGCCGGGCTCAGGTGACCGGCCACCACGGTCGGTACCGTGGTGAGGCCAAGCGCCTTCGCTGCCTCGAACCGGCCATGACCGGCAATGATCACGCAGTCGCCGTCGACCAGGATCGGGGTGACGAAGCCGAACTGTCGTACCGAGGCTTTCAGCTTGTCGATGCTCTTTACCGTGTGAACGCGATTGTTCTTGGCGTAAGGCTTGAGGTTTGCAATCGGCGTCTGCACGACCTTTTCGGCCATCCAGACAGGGGCGGTCGATGCTGCGGCATCGCGGGGTTGGGATTGGGTACGCATGCGCGCCTCCATTCATCTGGGCTGTCGCAACAGCCGGGGATCGAATGGACCGCTTCGGGGAATTCGGAGAGAGCACGAACAGCAACTCCCCGGATCCAGCGATCCGGTTCATTGCCTCTTTCGATGCTCCCTTTGGGCGCTCGGGCCCGGTGAGTGCTTCTGGCAGGATTTGAAGGTCCTGCGTGAGGCACACCGAATATAATCACCCAACCAGCAAGAAGCAAGCTTTTGTTTTTTTCCAGTGCGTTAAGACACCCACGATTCTTCGTTAGCGCCAGCGGATTCAGGCTGGACTACCGGCGCGAACCACGCATCACTGGTCCCACGCCCGACATGTTCGGGCTCACCTCGGTACCGGGGCACGGCATCCCGCCCCCCTGAACACGAGGAGACCAGACATGCCCAAAACCAAACACACCAAGACCGATAGGGTGCAAACCCTGCTTCGCCGCCCCGCAGGTGCCAGCCTCGCGGACATCTGCAAGGCCACCGGCTGGCAGCAACACTCGGCCCGGGCCGCCCTCAGCATGTTGCGCAAGAAAGGCGCAACGATCGAACGCCGAGCATCGGACAAACCGGGCGCGCCGGCCACCTACCACCTCGTTGCCGAGGCGGAGGCGCAGGCATGACCTTCCCAGCGGAAATCGCCGAGCTGGAAGCGATGGATCGGAAGGGCTTGCTGTTGCTCTGGCAGCAGCTGTTCGACCGCCCTGCCCCGGCAATGCTGAGCCACCCCTTCCTGCGCCGTTTCCTCGCCTTCGAACTGCAGGCCCGCCGTCATGGCGGGCTCTCCCGGAAGGTGACGGCTGCGCTGGACAAGGGGGCGGACCAAAAGCCACGGCCGACGCCCCCTGCCCTCAAACCCGGGGGACGCCTGCTGCGCGAATGGAACGGGGTGACCCATGTGGTCGATGTCACCGAGGACGGTTTTGCCTGGAACGGTCGCGCCTACCGCTCGCTTTCGGCCATCGCCCGCGAGATCACCGGGGCGCACTGGTCCGGCCCCCGTTTTTTCGGTCTCGCTGGAAAGGGCGCCAGATGAGCCCGCGTCGCAAAGTCCGCTGCGCCATCTACACCCGCAAGTCCTCCGAGGACGGGCTGGACCAGGACTTCAACTCGCTGGATGCGCAACACGAGGCCTGCGCCGCCTATGTCGCTAGCCAGCGTAACGAGGGCTGGTCACTGCTGCCACAGCGATACGACGACGGCGGCCTCTCCGGCGGCACGCTCGAACGCCCTGCCCTGCAGCGGCTTCTGGAAGAGATCGATGCCGGGCGCATCGACATGGTGGTGGTCTACAAGATCGACCGGTTGACCCGCTCACTCACCGACTTCGCCAAGCTCGTCGAGCGGCTCGAACAGGCCAACTGCTCCTTCGTCTCGGTGACGCAGTCCTTCAACACCTCGTCATCCATGGGTCGACTGACCCTGAACGTGCTGCTGTCCTTTGCCCAGTTCGAACGCGAGGTGACGGCCGAGCGCATCCGCGACAAGATCGCCGCCTCCAAGAAGAAAGGCCTCTGGATGGGCGGCAACCTGCCCTTGGGTTTCGACCGCCAGCCTGATCCCAAAGCCCGCACGCTGGTGGTGAACCAGGAAGAGGCCAGCACCGTCCGGCGCCTCTTTGATCTCTACGCGGAACTGCGCTGCCTGCGCCGGGTGGCGGAGCGGGCCGCTGCGGAGGGGTTGTGCTCGAAACGGGTTGTCCAAGCTGATGGCACCGTCAGAGGCAATCGCCTGCTGTCGCGCGGCCAGATCTACTACCTGCTGCGCAACCCGGTCTATCGCGGCCAGATCCGCCACAAGGACAAGGTCTGGCCCGGCCAGCACCCGGCGATCATCGGCGAGGACCTGTGGGAGCGGGTGCAGGAGAGGATGCGGCAAGCCTCACAACGGTTCCGCGCGCAACCCTCACCCGACGCTCCATCCAGAGGGACAGACCCCGGCGCCTGGCTGACCGGCCAGCTGCGGGATGACACCGGCGACCGGCTCACCCCGACCCACACCACCCGCAAGGGCCGACGGCTACGCTACTACGTCTCCAACAGGCTGATCTCCGGGGGCACGGATCCCACCGGTTGGAGATTGTCAGGACCAGCATTGGAGACGGCGGTCATCAACATCGTGATCACACATCTGCAGGAGGCATCCGCATCGCACCGGATCCTCGCGCGGCCCGAGGCCGGGTCCGCATCTGTAATCAAGTCCGCGGTCGCAGAACTGGCCACCCGGCTCCGCGACACCGGCGGAACGATTTGCGCCGGCCTGCTTGCCTCTGGCACGCTCAAGCGCGGGCGGATCTGCCTCGACCTGGACGGCAAGGCCCTGGCAAGCGCGCTTGGCCATTCGCCAGACGATCTGAACCCGGACCTGCTCAGAATCGAAGCGCCTTTCGACCTGCGACGCCGCGGCGTCGAAGCCAAGATCATCGCCGGCGATGTGCAGCCTCACCCGGATCCGCATCTCCGCTCCATGCTGATCCGCGCCCATGGCTGGGTCCGTAATCTGAAAAGTGGCGTCCAGCTGGTCGACATCGCGCGCCGGGAACAGGTGCCCGCCTCCTTCATCCGCACCGGCGCCCAACTCGCCTTCATGTCGCCGAAGATCCAGGCCGCGATTCTCGACGGCAGCCAGCCGCCGGAGCTTACCCTCAAGCGCCTGGTCAGCGTCACCCACCCGCTGGATTGGGCGGAGCAGGAGCGCATCTTCGGCTTCTGAAACTCTCCAAAATTCCGGCTTCCCTGATACCCGGTGTGACGTCCCTGTTCCGGCGCAGAACTTCCCTGTTACCGTGAAAAAATTTCCCTGTTCCACAGTTTAGGGAATTTGGGGCGTAAATCATTGATATCACGCCATTATCACAAAGGCGAAATCAGGAGATTCCGCCAAAAATGCCGAAATTCGCTGTAAACTCCCTGTTATCAGGGAAAATCCGCCCAAAGCGACCCCGCGAAAATACGGAACTGAGACTGGCGTCAGAACCGTGCCTTAGTTGTGCTTGCTAGATCGTCTCTGATAGAAAACGGGTATGGTAAACCGCTGAAATTTCGGCAGAAATCCGGGACAGAAAGTATCCATGGAGTGAGACGGGAATGGGTGGCGGGGAGACAGGGATTCGAACCCTGGGGACGCTCTCACGCCCAACGGTTTTCAAGACCGCCGCATTCGACCACTCTGCCACCTCCCCGGCGCAGGCAGCGGTCTAGGACGAACATCGGTTGGTGGCAAGTCCAAAAGAGGGATTTCTTGCCGAAGCCGGACCCACGGTCTTTCCTTGAAACAACCCGCAGGTTATGATTTGCGCGATGACTGCAGGAGGCCGGCAAAAGAACCGGTCGAACCGCGGTTGGGGCCGGCCACGCAAAGGCCCTACAGGCAAGGGATAACACAATATGAAGCGAGCGACAGAGACACGCTTTGGACCGCGGCCGTTGGCGGTGCTGGTTGTTGCAATGACTGCGCTGACGGGATGTGACGAAGCTTTGAACGCAGGCAAGTCTTCCTCGGAGGCCGCCAGTGACGATGGGCAGACCCAAAGCAACACCACGGAACTGTTCCCCGAAGTCGCCAGCGGCTCTCAGCGCGATGTTGAAGCGCCGGACGTCTTTGAAGTGACCGAGGCCGGGCTCTGGGATGGGCGTCCCTCGTTGGGTGGCATCTGGGTCGCGCACCCCAGCGCGTCTCAGCCCGAGCGGGTCGCCATCAAGAACACAAGCAACAACAAGACCGTGACGGGCGCCTTGTTCCGCCGGGAACGAAACCTGCCCGGGCCGGCCCTTCAGGTGTCCTCGGCAGCGGCTGAAAAACTGGGAATGCTTGCCGGCGCTCCTGCCCGTCTGCAGGTGGTTGCACTCCGCCGCGAAACGATCGAGCCGGAGCCTGCGCCGGAACCCGAAGCAGCCCCGACCGAAGAAACTGCAAGCGCCGCCGAAGCAACCGCAGCCGAAGAAGCCACAGCGGCCGGACCCGACGAAAGTGCCGAAGAAAAGCCGGCCAAGCGGAAATGGTGGCAGAAAAAGACACCTGAAAACACCGGTGCCGTGGTCGCCGGTGCTGCCGCGGCCGGAGCGGCCGCAAGCGCCGCCGCCGAAGAAACTGCGCCCGCGATTGAGGAAGCGGCAGATGCGTCCGCGACCGCTGCATTGACGGATCCGGTCGTCGCACCGCCACCCGCCCAGAAAAAACGCAAGTGGTGGCAGAAGAAAGATCCCAATGAAATTACCGAGACGCCGCTGGACCCGATCGCAGGTGCTGCCGCCGCCATAGACGCATCCGAGCCGACGCCGGCTGCGGCGGCCAGTGCCACAGCCGCATCGTCGAACCTGACCAAACCCTATGTTCAGATCGGAACGTTCGGAGTTGAAGCGAACGCGAAAGCCGCCGCCGAAAAGGTCCGCACGAACGGATTGGCGGCCGAAGTTCTGGAACTGGAGTCGGCAGGCAAGTCGGTCTGGCGTGTACTGGTCGGCCCTGCCACAACGCGCGCCGAACGCAAAGCGATCCTCGGAGATGTGAAAGACCTGGGCTTTACCGATGCCTTTATCGTGAAGAACTGAACAGGAGGGTCCAATGCTGACCTCACTCAAATCGGCTGTTCTGGCCGCGGGCCTTGCCCTGCTGGCCCTGCCGGTTCACGCCTTCGACACGTCCGCGCGCGCGGCCTATGTGATCGATCAGACGACAGGCACTGTGCTGTTGTCGAAGAATGCCGATGAACCGCTCCCACCGGCATCGATGTCCAAGCTGATGACGCTCTACGTGGCATTCGAAGCCCTGCGCGAAGGTCGACTGACGCTGGATGAAACGCTTCCGGTCTCGGAACATGCCATGAGCTATGGCGGCTCGACCATGTTCCTGAACACGCAGGACCGGGTCCGGGTCGAGGACCTGCTGCGGGGCATCATCGTCCTGTCTGGCAATGACGCCTGTGTCGTGATCGCCGAAGCGCTCAGCCCGGACGGCACCGAGGCCGGCTTCGCGCGCTACATGACCCAACGCGCCAGGCAGATGGGCATGAACCACTCGAACTTCACCAACTCGAACGGCTGGCCTGCTGCAGGTCACATGATGTCGGTTCATGATCTCGCTGTGCTGGCCGACAGGCTGATCACCGATTTTCCCGAATATTATCCGCTGTTTGCCGAGGAAACCTTCGAATTTGACGGCCGCGCCCCGTCGAACGTGAACAACCGCAACCCGTTGCTGAAACTGGATATCGGTGCCGATGGCCTGAAGACCGGCCACACGCAAGAGGCGGGCTATGGCCTTGTCGGATCGGCCAAGCAAGGCGATCGCCGGGTGGTCTTCGTTCTTTCCGGGCTCGACAGCATCTCTCGCCGGGCAGAGGAGGCTGAGGCCGTGGTTAACTGGTCGTTTCGAAATTTTATCGAGAGGACAGTTGCCAACGCCGAAACGCCGATAGCACAGGCCAAAGTGTGGATGGGCGCGCAAAAGACGGTTGGGCTTGTGCCCGACGGTGACCTCACCCTTCTGTTCCCCGTACTGGGCGATCAGAACGTGCAGGCCGAAGTCGTGTATCAAGGCCCGATCAACGCTCCGATCGCCAAGGGCCAACAACTGGCCGAACTTGTGATCCAGCCCGAAGGTTTGCCCGAAATCCGGCGCCCCTTGGTCGCAGCCGAGGATGTGGCGATGGGCGGGTTCTTGGTGCGACTTATGACCGTGGGCGGCATCGTCCTGAAAGACATGATCAACACCCCGCTGGAGTCGATGTGAGCCGGCGCGGTCTGTTCCTGACATTCGAGGGGATCGACGGTTCGGGCAAATCCACGCAGGCCCGCAGGCTGGCCGAAAGCCTCGAGGCGGCCGGACATGACGTTGTTCTGACGCGCGAACCGGGCGGTTCGCCCGGGGCCGAGGAAATTCGCCGGTTGGTCCTGGAAGGCGACCCCGACAGGTGGTCGGCGGAAACCGAAATTCTTCTGTTCACGGCCGCACGACGCGATCATTTGGAGCGCACGATCGAACCGGCCTTGAATGCGGGTAAGATCGTGATTTGCGATAGGTTCGCCGACAGCACCCGAATGTATCAGGGCCTGTCGCGCGGAGATCTGCGCGCGTTGGTGGACCAACTCCACGGCCTGATGATCGGCCACGAGCCTGATCTGACCTTGCTGATCGATATGGATCCGGAAATCGGCCTCTCCCGCGCCAAGGGCCGGCAAGGCACCGAAGAACGGTTCGAGGATTTTGGCCCGGCCCTTCAAAAACGCATGCGCTCGGGTTTCCTTGCGCTGGCGGACGAGTTCAAGGACCGGTTCCGTGTGATCGATGGCAATCGCGACGTGGACAGCGTGGCCGTGGATGTGAGAGAAACCGTCCTGAAGGTTCTGCGGTAATTCACGAATGAGCGACGACACACCCACACCGGACCAGGCGCCCGGCGCGCTTCACCCGCGCGAGACACGCAGGCTGTTTGGACAGGATGCGGCCGAGCAAGCCTTCCTGACCGCCTTTGCGTCTGACCGGCTGCATCACGCGTGGCTTCTGACCGGCCCTCGTGGCGTGGGCAAAGCGACCCTGGCATGGCGCATCGCGCGGTTTCTGCTGGCCACGCCGCCGCAACAGGATGACGGGCTGTTCGGCGCGCCCGAGGCTCCGACGACACTCGACATCGCGCCGGACCACCCGGTTGCAGCGCGGATGCTGGCGGGGGCCGAACCCGGTCTGGCCGCGATCACCAGATCCCTGAATGATCAGGGCCGCCTGCGTAACGAAATCGTTGTCGATGACATCCGAAAATTGGGGCGCTTCTTCGGCCTCAGTTCAGCGGACGGCGGGCGCCGCGTGGTTATCGTGGATGCGGCGGACGAAATGAATGTCAGCGCCGCAAACGCGTTGTTGAAAATGCTCGAAGAGCCCCCTGCCCGCACGACACTGCTGCTGGTTTCGCATCAGCCGTCACGGCTGTTGCCGACGATCCGCTCGCGGTGCCGTACCCTGCGCCTGTCACCGCTGTCGCCGGAGGACATGAAATCGGCGCTGGCACAGACCGGGGCCGAATTGCCTCCGCAATCCGATCACCTCGCGGCATTGGCCGCCGGTTCCGTAGGCGACGCGGTACGGCTGATCAATCTGGGCGGGATGGAGATCTATGCCGAGCTGATCCAGATACTTGGCACCCTGCCCCGCCTCGACCGCCAGCGCGCGCTGGCTTTGGCCGAAGCGGCCGCGCAGCGCGGAGCAGCCGAGCGCTATGACCTGCTTTTGAATCTGATTGACATCGCCCTTTCTCGCCTTGCTCTGACAGGTGCGACCGGCGCGCCTCCGCAGCCCGAAGCTGCGCCAAACGAAGCCGAAGTTCTGTTGCGCCTGTCATCCTCGCGCCCACAAGCCTTGGGCTGGGCCGAGGCCGCATCCATCATCACGGCCCGTGCGCGGCACGGGCAGGCGGTGAACCTTGACCCTGTCGCCGTCGTCCTAGATACGGTGTTCAAGATTCAGGAAACCGCCGGTCCGAGCAGATGAGCGACACGCCCCAACCTCCCGCAATCACTGACAGCCATTGCCATCTGGATTTCCCGGATTTCGACGGCCAGTTGGACGCAATCATCGCTCGTGCCGCCGAAGCGGGCGTGACACGCATGGTGACGATCTGCACACGTCTGCGCAATGAGCCGACCGTGCGCGCGATCGCGGAAACATATGCCCCGGTTTTCTACGCTGCGGGCACCCACCCCATGAGCGCGTCCGAAGAGCCGCTGGCAAGCGTCGACGAACTCGTCGCATTGTCCCGACATCCGAAATTTGTCGGCATCGGCGAAACCGGGCTGGACTATCACTACACCGTCGACAGCGCCGAAATACAAAAACGCTCGTTGAGGGTTCACATTCAGGCCGCCCAAAGTACAGGCCTGCCGCTGATCATTCACGCCCGTGCAGCCGACGAGGACATGGCGGCGATCCTGCAGGACGAGTTTCGGAACGCACCTTACTCCTGTGTGATGCATTGCTTCTCGTCTTCGGCCGAACTGGCACGGGCAGCGTTGGATTTGGGGTTCTACCTCTCCATGTCCGGCATCGCGGCCTTTCCAAAAAGCCAAGAGCTGAGGGATATCTTTGCGGCAGCGCCTGTCGATCGAATTCTGATAGAGACCGACGCACCATACCTGGCCCCGCCGCCGCACCGGGGCAAGCGGAACGAGCCCGGCTATACCGCTTTCACCGCCCGGGTCGGCGCCGAACTGTTTGGCATGGACTACCCGGATTTCGCCGCGCAGACCCAAGCGAATTTTGATCGACTGTTTGCGAAGGCGGCCGCCTACCCGGTTGCCGAATGAGCATGCTGCGGTTCACGATCCTGGGCTGTGGCTCCTCTGGCGGTGTCCCCCGGTTGGGTGGGCATTGGGGAGATTGTGACCCGCAAAATCCGCGCAATATCCGCCGCCGGTGCTCGATGCTGGTTGAACGGGACGGGCCGGACGGCACGACCTCGGTACTGATCGACACGACCCCGGACATGCGCAGCCAACTGCTGGACACCGGAACTGGACGCCTCGACGCCGTTGTCTACACACACTCACATGCCGATCATGTGCACGGCATCGACGACCTGCGTATGATCGTTTTCAACATGCGCGCGCGAGTGCCCGTTTGGGCGGATGGCGACACGCAAAACGCATTGCTGGGGCGGTTCGGCTACGCCTTCATTCAACCCGAAGGCTCACCCTATCCACCGATCCTCGACCTGAAGACAATTGACGGTCCGTTCGAGATAGACGGTCCGGGAGGATCAATCCCGTTTCGCCCGTTCAAGGTGAACCACGGATCGATCGATGCGCTTGGTTTTCGTATGAACAACCTGGCCTATCTGCCTGATGTTGCGGAAATCTACGATGATGCCTGGCCCGAGCTTCAGGGATTGGACTGCCTCGTGATCGACGCGCTGCGCCGGAACCCACATCCGACCCATGCCCACCTGGAAAAGACCCTTGGCTGGATCGAACAGCTAAAGCCGGCTCGGGCGGTTCTGACCAATATGCACATCGATCTGGACTATGCAGCCGTCGATGCCGAGACCCCTGACCATGTCGAGCCTGCCTATGACGGCATGGTGATCCGGCAGCCATTGTAGGACATCGGATTGCACGCGCTTCCCCAAGCTCTGACCGAACAGCCTGGATTGAGGTCGTGACATGTTGCAAAGCCTGATCGACGTCATCCTTCCGGTCTTTCTTGTGATTGGGGCTGGTTATGTCTCGACGCTGACGGGCTATTTCAAAGAAGTTCATATCGATGGGTTGATGAAGTTCACGCAGGGGTTCGCAATCCCCTGCCTGCTGTTTCTGGCCATCGCCCATCTGGACCTGAGCGCCAGCTTTGACCCGCGCCTTCTGGGCAGTTTCTATACTGCCGCAGCTCTGTGTTTCCTTGCGGGGGTATTTGGCGCTCGCCTGATATTCAAGCGCGAATGGGAAGACTGCGTCGCGATCGGGTTCTGCTGCCTGTTTTCGAACTCGGTCCTGCTGGGCCTGCCGATCACCGAACGCGCCTATGGGCCCGACAACCTGACCGGAAACTATGCGATCATCGCGTTCCACTCGCCGTTCTGCTACTGCGTCGGCATAACCGTGATGGAGGTCATCCGCAACCGAGGCAATGGCGGTATGCGCATGGCCCGATCGGTGCTTTCGGCAATGTTCAAGAACGCGCTGATCCTGGGCATCGCTCTGGGCTTCATCGTCAATCTCACGGGCATCGGAATTCCGGCTGTGGCAGACGAGGCCCTGAGCCTGGTGACCCGTGCAGCACTGCCCGGCGCCCTATTCGCCCTGGGCGGAGTTCTGGTCAAATACAAGCCCGAAGGTGACCTGCGGACAATCGGCTATGTTTGCTGCGTTTCACTTGTTCTGCATCCAAGCCTGGTCTGGTTGTTCGGTACAGCGACCGCCCTGCCGCAAGATCTTTTCCGCTCGGGCGTTCTGAATGCGGCGATGGCGCCCGGATTCAACGCCTACATCTTCGCCAACATGTATGGCCGGGCCAAACGAGTTGCCGCCTCTTCGGTGTTGATTGGCACAGGCGTGTCCATTCTTACGGTATGGATGTGGTTGACGTTGCTCGGATAAAGACGAATTGACTTTGCGGGAGGGCGCCACACCTATCCCGAAACAGAACAAGGAAGCCCCAGCATGCCGACTGCCGTCATCGTAGCGCATGGCCAACCGTCCGACCCAGACCCGGCCGAGGCATCTCTGGCCAGACTGGCCGCTCAGATCGATCAACTGACGGATAGAGTCACAGTCAGATCGGCGACCCTCGCCGCGCCAGGCGCGCTGGAAAAGGTCCTTGATGAGATTCCGGACGGCAGCGCGATTTTTCCATTGTTCATGGCGAAAGGGTGGTTCGTGACTTCTGCGCTTCCCAAACGCCTTGAAGGGCGCGCAGTTCGGCAACTCGACCCGCTGGGCGTTGACCCGAAGCTACCCAACCTGGTGGCGCGCGCCCTGCAACCCTTGATCGACGAGCTAGGTTGGAGCACCACGTCCACGGATCTGCTTATTGCCGCACACGGCTCAGGCCGCAGCCGCAACCCGGCAGCCGTCACCCGCGAATTCGCTGACCGTTTGGCCGGGTTGATATCACTGAAATCAATCCGCTGTGGATTTGTCGAAGAACCCCCATCGATCAGTGACGCCGCCCAAATGACCGGGGATCATGCGATCTGCCTGCCGTTCTTTGCCTGCACCGGGGGCCACGTGTTAGATGATATTCCCGCCGAGCTGGGCAAGGCCGCATTTCGTGGCCCGGTGCTGCCTGTGGTCGGCGAGTTGGATGAAATCCAGTCGCACATCGCGCGGACATTGGACGGGGCTTTCGCTGAGTAGTCAAGCAACCAGCCTACCGACGCACCGGTCTACTCCGGTGCCCGCGCCTCTTCGGAATAGAAGCGATGGCACGACCGACCGTTTCGCTTGGCCTCGTAAAGGGCCAAATCCGCCGAGTGCAGAATCTCAGCCGGTTTCGGGGACAGAAACTGTGACGTAAGTGCGGTCCCGATGCTCGCCGAAATCGCGCAGGTCTCGCCCTCGAAAACCATCGGTTTCTGAAGGCGGCCAATCAGGCGATTGGCGATCCGTTCAAGCTGAGCCCTGCTCGACAGGCTTTTGAATATCAGAACAAATTCATCGCCGCCGATCCGGGCGACCGTGTCGTCGCTGCGGGTTTCTTCCAGCATGATCCGGGCGGCCTGGGACAGCACATAGTCGCCCGCGGCATGCCCCAATTCGTCGTTCACGGCTTTGAAGAAATCCAGGTCCAGATGCATCAACGCAAAAGTGGATTTCGTTGAAACCAAATGCTCGAGAATGTGGTCCATCGCGCGCCGGTTCTTGAGGCCGGTCAGAGTATCCGTATAGGCCTGTTCCTCGGCCGCAAGCATTGCCCCCTGAAGCCGCAGGTTCAACGACCTCGAAGCCTCCATCGCTGCAGACTTGGCTTCGACCAGGTAGAGCAATTCAATTGCGAGGTCGGTTCCCGAGAAATCCGCACTTGTCAGTGCATAATCCCGTACAGCGTCCAGGATCGAGATCCCGAAGGACAGGTTGATAACCGCGCCTGCATCGTCAGGCAGCGGCGCCACCAAACCCTTCAATGCTGTGCGCGGTTCATCGTGAAGCTTGAGATGAAGCTTGGTACCTGCCGTCGCCATCAACGCCGGCATAGTCGTCACGGTTCTGGGCCTTACCAGTTCAAATATTTCCAGAAATTCGCTGCCAACCAACGGCTGGTCGGGGCGCAGTTTTTGCAGTGTCGGCCCGACCTGAAGGATACGCCCATCCTGATCCACCAAGGTGAACATCGGGCACAACGTCTCCAACATCCTGCCCAGTTGATCCAGATCCATCATCAGTTCCGCGCCCCCAGATCAAAGTGACGACCCTCGGCAAAGGCGCTTTCGACCAGAACCATCGAGATGACGTCCACCCCGCCCCTCTGCCCGGCATGCCTCAGAATCACGAGCGCGCCATAGTCGTCCGCCATTGCTCGCAAGATCCCGATCATGACATTGGCATACCCATCCAGCCCGGGATGGCAGCGCAGTTCGAATTCTGTGGGCGAACGCTCCAGCAGTTCCAGGGCAGGCAATTCAAGGTCAGAGACCGCCAGTTTGACCCGGTCGGCCAGATCATCCAAAGACTGCAGAAACTCGACATAGGTAACGCCGCCAAAGCGCAGAAGGCGCCGCAATCCTTCCATGTTGGGGTGTGAGACCAGATAGGTTCCGAGATCTTCCAGAAACTCGTCCCGCGAACGGTTCAATTGATCGCAGACCACGTCCAGCAGGCGATATGACTTTTCCCGGTCGTAGACGAGCATCGCTTCGAACTCGGCGAACCCAAGTTCAGCGGCCTCGGTCGCCCGAAGCCAGCGCTCACGCCCATAGGTCGCGCATACAAACGATTGAACTGCCCTGTTGATCAATCCGTGCATGAATGCCCTCAAAAAGGTTTCATGCCGATCCCACCTCAAAGATCTTAACAAAGGCCAAATGCGGCAGTTCAAGATGCGGAAAATTCACGGAAATCTCAGGATGAGACATCTTGCCGTTCCAGCTGCCTGCCCGATGATGCGCTATCAGAAATCGGTCGGCGCGCCCCCTTCGGCTTTGCGACGTGCGACGAAGTCAGCCAATTCCTCTCGGATCGCCTCATCCATGGGCGGAGCCTCAAAGCTGTTGATGATCTCCTTGAACATCAGATGCGCCCGTTCGGCTGTCCAGATCCCGCCTGCGACTTCCCAACCCTCGTAGTTTTTCCAATCGCTCAGGAAGGGTTGATAGAACGCGGTGGTATAGCGATCCTGGGTGTGTTGGATGCCAAAGAAGTGCCCATCGTTCCCGACCGCTCGGATGGCTTCCAGTGCGATTTCGTCCGGGCCTGTGGCGCAGATCTCAGGCTGCATATACCTTTGGATTTGCTGCAATATCTCGCAGTCCATGATGAACTTCTCCGGGCTCGCGATCAGGCCGCCCTCCAGCCATCCGGCCGCGTGATAGACCATGTTGGTCCCCGACTGCACCGCCGCCCAGAGTGAATTCGACGTCTCCCAGACAGCTTGGCCGTCCGGCACATTGGCCGCGCAGACACCGGACGAGCGCAAGGGCAGCCCATAGAACCGCGCCATCTGGCCGGTCATCTGGGTCGACCGGATGTATTCAGGTGTGCCAAACGCAGGCGCACCAGACTTCATGTCGACATTCGAGGTGAATGTCCCGATGACACATGGGATGCCGGGCCGGACGTACTGGAACAAGGCAATCGCACACAGCGCCTCGGCCAACGACTGCGCAACGGCCCCGGCCATCGTCACCGGGGCCATGGCCCCAGCCAAAGTGAAAGGCGTGACGACAATGGCCTGCCCCCGCCGGGCCAGCCGCAGGCACCCGTCGATCATCGGGTGGTCGTGTTTCAGTGGCGAGGTCGAGTTGATATTGGTGTACATGCGCGGTGACGCCTCGAATTCCTCGTGGCTGAGACCGCCTGCGATGCGCACCATTTCCATGACATCTTCGACGCGCTCTTTGCCCAACGAATAGGCATGCATCGCCTTGTCCGTCAGCGTCAGCTTGTCATAAAGGACATCCAGGTGCCGGACGCTGGCGTGCAGGTCAACCGGCTCGACCGGGTAGCCTCCGGCAAAGTGGATGCAGTTGAAATACTGCGTCAACTTCAACAGGTTCTGGCACATTTCGCGGTTGCCGGGAACCTTCTTGCCGATCTCCATGTCCCAGTAGTTCGGCGGTGACGAGACATTTCCGAACAACATCGTCTTGCCGCCGATCTCGATCGTGTGGTTCGGGTTGCGCGGCGTGATGGTAAAGGTCGACGGCGCCTTGGCGACCATTTCCATAACGAAGTCACGACCCATGCGCACGTTGTCGCCGTTGACGATGCATCCAGCTTCACGCAGGATCTCCAAGGCTTCCTGATTGTAGAACTCGATGCCGATTTCCTCGAGAATACGCATGGCGCCGTCATGGATGGCTTCGACGCCCTCGGGGCCCAACGGTTCGGTTGGCCGGTCGATGTTGATCGGCGGGTTCCATGGCATCTGGTCGATGACTGCCGCACCGCGGCGCGCTGCAGCGCCTGCGCGTCCACCACCCCTGCGCTTGCGAGTATTCGTGTCGGCCATCTGTTCCTCCGGCGATTGTTACTCTCAAACAAGACCCGAAGTCCGGTCTCTGGCCGCTCTGTCTGCGACAGCCAAGGTCGGTTTCAACTCATGAACCGCCGATTTTCAGGCAAGGCGCTTTAACGAAGGTTCAGCCAGCCGGGGATGTGGCTGATATCGGGAAGAACGACATCAGCCATCGGTGCAAGATCCTCAACCTTTGCCAATCCAGTCAGAACACCGATCGTGGTCATGCCGGCGGCGCGACCGGCCTCCAGATCGTGCAGACTGTCGCCGACCATGGCGATCCGGTCCGGTGGGACGCCAACATGTTGGGCAAAAGCCAACAACTGGCCGGGCCCAGGCTTGAACCCGTGGCCACTGTCATACCCCGCAATGAAATCGAAATAGGTCTCGATTCCGACCGAGGCCAGGTGCCGTTTCGCCGGCATCTCGCCGTCATTGGTCGCAACACCCAGCTTCTTGCCGGCGTCTTTCAGGGATTGCAGAAAAGGTGCAAGCGCAACGGCCTCGACCTGAGGCGCATGGGCAGAAGCCGCATTCAAGGTCTGAACCAGATCCTCGCGGGACCAGCCGTCAAGGTCTGGGAACAAGGCGTCTGCGACCTCGTCGACGGTGCCAGCGATCACGATACTGTCCTCGGAATAGGTCTCTGTCGCGAAGTCAAAGCCAATGCTCTTTCCAAGCACGGACGCACGCGCATTGTCGCCCTCGCTCAGACGCAGCAGCACCGCCTTGCCGAACGCCCCCCACGTGGCGGCGAAATCAAACAGGGTTCCGTCCTTGTCAAAAACCAGCGCATCAATCGACATGCATTCTTGCTCCTGCGCGGACCCGTTCAGGTCCAATGAACATCCGCGCCGCCTGACAGGACGCTTCGGGCCTGGGCCGGTTGATCGTAGGGGACAGCGTTTGCGTCACAAAAGGCCAACACCCACGAATCGTCAAGCATCAGAAATTCCAGCACCGAAGCAAGAAACTCGGGCTCTGTGGCGCGGTCCCTCAGGTCATCCGTCGAGGCGCCGGTCGAACCAAGGAAAACAGGCAACAATTCATCGTTCCCAACAAGCCACCCAAGCGCTTTCAAGGCCAGAGTTTCGGCGAATTCGGCAGAGATCGGCATGATCAGGCCCCGGTTCGAAGATTTGGAAAGGGTTTGTTAACCAGACTCATAAACACTTTGGCAAGGCATGCAATCTACGGTGAAAACAATGTCCGTGCAGGGAACCATCCTTGTCCTCGACGGGGTCTCGACCAATCGCATCATGCTGAAGGTGCAGCTGACGGCGGCGTGGTATCATGTCGTGCAGGGCGAGAAGCTGGCTGGTCTTGGGGCGTTGCTACGGCGGACCCGGCCGGATCTGGTGCTGACGGCCCAGACACTACCCGACGGAGACGCGGGCGACGTCAAAAGACTGATGCTGTCCGTTCCGGCCCTGCAGGATGTCCCTGTGGTCGCGATTGCGCCTCAGAACGATCGGACCGCCCGGCTGCGGAACCTGTCCGAGGGGCTGGATGACGTTCTGGCCTATCCGTTCAAAGATACGCTGTTGCTGGCGCGTGTGCGAAGCCTGCTGCGCGCCCGTGCGGAAACTCAGGATCTGAAGAACAGTGGCAACCCTCAATCCGTGGGATTTGCCGAAGCCCCCGCAGCAATGATCACGCCCGCGCGGCATGGTCAGATCGCCGTCTTGGCCCACACCGCACGTACTCGCACGCTGTGGCACAAGGCCCTGAACGGACGAACGCAGCATTCGGTGTGCAGCCATACCCTGCCCAACCTCAGCGGAGTCTTGTCCGGCACCATACCTGACGCGATTGTTGTCGAATTGAACAGCGATCCATCCGGCCTGAACATGTTGGCCGACCTCAAATCCCGCACCGGCACTCGGCGGACCGCTCTGATCGGAATCATTCCCGATGACAACGCCACTCTTGCCGCCGAGGCCCTGGATCGCGGCGCCGATGCGATTTGCCTCGGAGGGTTCTGCCCTGACGAAGTATCGCTTCGGGTCGAGGCGTTGATTGCACGCAAGGCGCATGACGAGCAAATGCGCGACTCGTTGCGCCGTGGGCTTGAGGAATCGTGGATCGACACGCTGACGGGCCTGAACAACCGTCGTTTCGCACAGACCGCGATGGACCAATTGCTGCACAGTTCGGTGCACAAACAGCGGGGTTTTGCGATCATGCTGGCCGACCTGGACCATTTCAAATCCATCAATGACCGTTACGGCCATAGTGCCGGTGACAGGGTTTTGGTCGAGGCCGGAAAACGGATGAAGCGCGCTTTCGGACCTGACGGCTTCCTCGCCCGCATCGGAGGAGAGGAATTCCTGTTCGGACTGCCAAACGCGACCCGCGAAAAGGCGCTCAGGAAGGCGGCCGATATCTGCAGCGGCGTCAGCAGCGTACCGATCGTCCTGCCGGACATTCCTGCCCGGCTTCCGGTGACGGTCAGCATCGGGCTGAAGGTATGCGAGCCACCCTTCTCCCCACTTCCAGACGGCTCACTGTCGGCCGAAAGCCTGATCAAATGCGCGGACAAGGCGCTTTATGCGGCAAAACAGGCAGGCCGGAACCAGGTGTGGATGAAACAGAACGCGGCCTAAGCGGGTCAGTCCTTGCGTTTCTTGGGATCCGGGCGCCGCTTCAACACGTCTTCCAAGCGGTCGGCATAAGCTTTTCGTTCTTCGTCGGACATGGCCGAAACCCGAGCCAGCCATTGCTCTTGCAGTGCTGCCTGGATTTCGTCATTCGCCCGTGCTTGTTCTTCCAGCAGGTTCTGGACTTCATCGCGGTCGAACGGAATGGCCCGCAGCGCTTTGCCAAGCGCCTTGAAATCACGAGACCTTTTCTCAGCCCCGCGCCGATGCTTGTCGGCCAGATCGCCTCTCAACGCCTTGCGTTCCGGATCAGGAAGAGCGCGGTACAGGGCAGGTCCAAATCCGGGAGGAACATCGTCCCGCACACCGTGAAACCGCAGCGCAGTCCCGATGATCACCCCGGCGACCAGCAGGTTCAGGCCAAGGGATACCACCAATAGCACAGGCACCCAGCGCCTTGGGGGTTTAACGTCTTCATTCATTCCGCTTCCTCCAGAAACGCGGCCTCGAGACCGAGATTGGCGACCATGTAGGATGCATCCTGGGTCATTATGTAATTTGCCGGGTCCGGCAGAAAGGACGGCGCGGCAAAACCGACCCATGCGCCAACCACGCTGGCCGCCGCAAGCCCACTGAGCGCCTGCCAGCCCCCGAGACCGGCAACGAGATTGCCCAAAAACCCCTGTGACTTGGGTTTCGCTGTTTTTGTCGCCGCAAGCCGGATGGCCTCGGCATCCGTCAGGATACGAACGGCCAAATCGTCGGGCAGATCAACATGTGCCTGCCGTGCCTCGGCAAACAAAAGATCCAGTTCTGTATCTTGGTCAGACATGGTCATACCCCAACTCTTCCTGACGGCCTGACAGTATGGCCGTCAACGACCGCTTTCCGCGGGCAACAAGGCTTTCTACCGCTTCTACGGAAATCCTCATGATTCCCGCGATTTCCGGATTGGACAACTCCTCGATATGCCTGAGAATGACAGCTTCGCGCTGCCGTTCCGGCAATTGTGCCAAGGCCGATTGCAACGCATCCACGCGAGCGTTTTGCTGCATACGGTCCACGACACTGGGCTGGTCGTCCTCAGGCTCTGGCACATCGTCCAATGTGCCTGCCGTTTTCTTCCGCCGCAGATCGACACACAGGTTCAAGACCACGCGGTACAACCAGGTCGAGATCTTGGCCTGCCCCGGAACCCAGTCCGCCGCCACTTTCCACAGCCGAAGCATCGCTTCCTGGGTTACGTCTTCGGCCTCTGCCCTGTTGTTCAACATGCGCAGAGCAACCGAATAGCACCGCGGCCCCAACCGATCGGTCAACAGGCGTGCTGCCTGAGCGTCGCCTTCGGCAAACCGTTTCAGCAACACGTCGTCGCTGCGGGCATCCGCGGCGACCGTGTCGCCGCGGACAGTATGCGCAGAGGACGGCACGTCCTTCATCCTGCGTCAGTTGTTGTCTGGGTCCGGGCGGCCACCCTTCTTGTGGTGCCGACCCATTCCATCCCGTGCATTGGCGAACTCCTGCTCGGACAGAGATCCGTTTCCATCCGCATCAAGGCGGTCAAACATCTTGTCAGCCCGGCGCGGTTTCGGCAACTCGTCCGCAGTCAGAAAGCCGTCTTTGTCAGCATCATGACGCTCGAACATGTCGGAAACGCGATCGTTTGCCTTCTTCTGGGCCTCGGCCTGCATTTCTTCGACGCTGATCTTTCCGTCACCGTCGGTATCGGCCGAGGTGAACTTCTGCAGGCGATGGGCCTCCATCTCGGCCTTGGTCACCTGGCCGTCACCGTTGGCATCCAGCTCCTGAAAGCTGACCGGTTCACGGTCGCGAGGTCCTTTGGCCAGCGCAGCCGTCCCGGTGACGGCAACTGCAGACAGAATGATGGCCGAGATAAATTTTGCGCTCTTCATTGCTCGTTTCCTTTGTTGTCGCGGCCCTGTGCCGCTGCTTACATTCATTCAAACGCAGCCCGGCAAAGCTTCCGTCGCTGTCCGCGAATTTTTTTCCAGCATTGAAACCTGCATTTCCGGTCAATATTTCGGAGAGGGTCGGTGCAAAGCGACGCACCCCCCTTTTCTGCGGGATGAAACAAGCGCAATATCCCCGAAATCCGAGCGCGAGTATCAAGATGACAGATCAAACCATCGACACCCTCTGTCAGGAGGAACGCCCCACGTGGCCCGCCATCGTGAAAGGGTTCCGGTGCAAATGCCCCAATTGCGGCAAAGGCAAGCTGTTGCACAGCTACCTGAAGGTGAATGATACCTGCGCAAACTGCGGTCAGGAATTGTTTCACCACAGGGCGGATGACGGGCCGGCCTACTTGACCATTCTGCTGGTCGGACACCTTCTGGCTCCGGCGCTGCATGTCACATACGTCGGCCTGCGCCCGTCTCCGTGGGCCATGGCAATCGGCTTTTCGATAGCGTGCGTTGCGCTGTCGCTGTTCCTTCTGCCCAGGCTCAAAGGAGCGGTCGTCGGCTTTCAATGGGCCCGGAAGATGCACGGGTTCGACGACAGCAAGTGACCCGTCAATGCAGCTGAGCTTCTCATGACCGTGGACAAATCCGCAATTCGCGACGCCGCGACGATCATCGTTTTGCGCGACCGTTTTCGAACCCCGTCGATCCTGATGGGCCAACGTGGTGCCGCGGCGGCCTTCATGCCGAACAAGTTCGTGTTTCCGGGGGGTGCCGTGGATGCTGAGGACGCGCAAGTTCCGCTGGCCACTCCGGTACCCGAGATTTGCCAACAAAGGCTGAGCGATCAGGCTCCTGCCGGACTGCACGTGCCACTGGCGGCAGCGGCAATTCGCGAGTTGTGGGAGGAGACCGGCCTTATCCTCGGAGTCCGCGACAACTGGCCGGGTCCGGTTCCACATGCCTGGACCGGCTACGCGGAAAGAGGCTACATTCCGTCGGCCGAAGCGCTGCAGTTCGTGTTCCGCGCGGTTACCCCGCCCGGACGCCCACGCCGGTTCGACGCCCGGTTTTTTCTTTTGGACGCAGATGCCGTCGCCGGTGATCTGGACGATTTCAGCCAGGCCTCGGATGAACTGTCACATCTACAGTGGATTCCGCTGGAACAGGCGCGGGAGTTCGACTTGCCGTTCATCACCGAGGTTGTTCTGTCGGAAGTCGAGGCGCGCGTATCAGATACAACGCCCCCCGACTCTGTGCCGTTCTTTCTGAACAACGAAGAAGCCAGTCTGTTCCAGCGTCTCAAGGGCCACCCGATGCCCGAAACAGACTGAGCCGCCTTATTTCATTCGGCTTATCACAACCGTGACTTCGGGCTTTTTGCCGATTTCGATCTGCGCACTTTGTCGAACGATGCGACGCATGGCTTCTTCCAGTTTGTCATCGTCCCGCAGCGTTTTGACCTCAGCCCGCATCAGGAACTGGTTCAGGTCCTCTTCCAGCACCTCGATCAATCCGGCCCGCGACACGCCGGTTTCCGGCAGCCCCATGGTATCGCACCAAGGTTCGCCCAGTGGCTCATCGTCTTCGTCCAGGATGACAGTTACGGTCACGTGCCCGTTCAGAGCCATGCGGATACGGTCCCGCACCACACCGTCCAGCGCGCCAATCTTGACGGAACCGTCCAGGTAGGTCCGGCCGGTCTCGACATAATCCACGACCTCGGGCGCGTTCCCCGACAGATCCAGCATCGTGCCATTGACCGCCAGGACACCGGCACGACCAGCGGCCTCGGCCAGCTTGGCGTGTTCCCGCAGATGCCTGTGTTCACCGTGCATTGGAACGACGATCTGAGGATCGACCAAGGCATGCATCTGCTCAAGATCAGGGCGGTTGGCGTGGCCGGAAACGTGGTACAAGCCAGCGCTGTCATCGACCACGTCGACGCCTTTTTCGCTCAGTTGGTTCATGATGCGGATCACACCGCGTTCATTCCCCGGAATGGTCTTCGAGGAGAAAAGGAACAGGTCGCCATCCTTCAGCTCGATCCCCCGGTATTTGCCGCGCGCCAACTGCGCGCTGGCCGCGCGGCGCTCACCCTGGCTGCCGGTGACGATCAGCATCAGGTTCTGGCGGGGCAGATCCAAGGCTTCCTCAGCGCTGATCACGCGCGGAAAATCAGACAGGATACCGGTTTCAGTCGCAGCCTCGATCATGCGGCGCATGGCCCGGCCCAACAGAACCACCGAACGACCCGCCCGATGCCCGGCCTCGGCCAGCGTTTTGACCCGCGCGACATTCGACGCAAAGGTCGTTGCAACCACCATACCAGTCGCGTCCTCGACCAATTGGGTGATGGCCGGCCCAACCTCCGACTCCGAGCGACCGGGATGCGAGGAAAACACGTTGGTGCTGTCACAAACCAACGCCTTGACCCCAGGCTTGGCCACTTCGGCCCAAAGATCGGGATCAAACGGTTCGCCCACAACCGGATTGGTGTCCAGTTTGAAATCACCGGTATGCACGACACGGCCAGCCTGCGTGTCGATCACCAGCGCCGCACTCTCGGGGATCGAATGCGAAACGGGCAGGAATCCGACCGTAAACGGACCTGCCTTGATTTGCTCGGGCCAGGCGGAAACGGTGCGCACGGCTTCGGGCGGATGTCCGGCATCTTCCATTTTGCGGCGGGCGATATTCGCGGTGAAAGCACGCGCGTAGACCGGCGCGCCAAGGGCCTCATGACAATGGGCCACGGCGCCGACGTGATCCTCGTGCGCATGGGTGACGAAGATCGCCTCAAGCCGATCCGCACGTTCTTTCAACCACGAAATGTCGGCGTAGATCAGATCGACGCCCGGCGTTGTATCCATGTCGGGAAAGGTCACGCCCAGATCGACCAGGATCAGACGTTCCTGACCGGGTTTGCCATAGCCGTAGACATAGGCGTTCATACCGATTTCGCCCGCGCCGCCGAGCGGCAAGTAGATCAGTCTTTCGCTGCTCATGCCGAGCCAGTATCCTTGTTGTAGCGATGGATCACGGTAAGCCCGTGCATCGTCAGATCGTCTTCAATTGCATCAAAGCCCACATCGGCCTGATCGAACAGCGGTGCAAGACCGCCCGTCCCTATGACCTTCATGGGCATTCCGTATTCCGCCTTGATCCTGTCGATCAAACCTTCGATGAGGCCGGAATACCCCCAATACACACCTGACTGGATACATCCAACCGTGTTTGTGCCGATGACTTTCTCGGGACGCGTCACGTCGATATGCGGCAGAGCTGCAGCGCCCTGGTGCAAGGCCTCGAGACTGAGGTTCACGCCGGGGGCGATCACTCCTCCGACATAGGCGCCATCAGCGGCGACCACATCGAAATTCGTGGCGGTCCCGAAATCCACCACCACGACATTCCCGCCGTGCCGATCAAAGGCACCGGCCGCATTCGCCAGACGGTCCGGACCGGGAATCGTCCCTTCATCAACGCGCGGCGCTACCGGCAACTCGCAATCGGGCTTGCCCACCACCAACGGCCGGCATCCAAAGAACCGGTCGGCAAAGACGCGCAGGTTGAACACCACCCGCGGCACCGTCGAGGCAATGATGACGTCGGTGATGTCAGCCTCGATCCCGTAATGTTTCACCAGGGTCGAGTACCAGGTGAAATAGGCATCGGCCGTGCGGGCATGGTGGGTTGAGGTGCGCAGCGTGCACAGGAATTTCTCGCCATCCCAGATCGAGAAAACGGTGTTCGTGTTGCCGCAGTCAATGGCCAGAAGCATATGCGCCCCTTTCAGAAATAGACGTCTGCCGCCGGAATGCTGACGCGGCCCTTGGCGGTGTTTAGGACAAGGTTGCCGCCCGCGTCCACCGTTTCAAAGGTCCCGACGGTTTCCGAAGCACCTGTGCGCGCGGTAATCACCTCGCCCAGCTTCGCAGCCCGGGCCAGCCACGCTTGGCGGATCGGTTCAAACCCGTAGGTAACAAACTGGTGTTCGAGCTTTGCGTAGGCATCGGCGAGTTCGGTCAGAAAATCCTCGGCGGACACCTGAGCCCCGGTTTCCGACAACAACGAAACGGGCCGCAGAGCCCCCTGCTCGACTGACTCAGGACCGGGCGCGTCTGCGAGGTTCACCCCGATGCCGATCGCAAGGTGGGATACGTCGCGCCCCTGCCCCGTGCTTTCCAACAGGATGCCGGCCAGTTTCCCGCCGTTCAACAACACGTCATTCGGCCATTTCAATGCGAACCCCTGTGCGCGACCGGTGACCGAAACACAGGCATCAAAAAGCGCCAGCGCGGCAACAAAGCTGCGATGGGCTGCCTGCTCTGGATTGCCCTCGGGCCGCAGCAACAAGGTTGCTGCCAAGTTGCCCTGGGGGTTGGACCACGCCCGGCCGCGCCTGCCACGCGCGGCGGTTTGATGATGCGCCATGATCCAGACCGGACCTGTTGCAGTGGGTGCGATCCGCGCGGCCTCATTCAGGGTGCTGTCAACTTCCTGCAGGATATGCAGACCGTATCCTTGGGGCCAGGTGCTCATGCCAAAAAGGCCCGGCCTGATGGCCGAGCCCCTTTCCAGGTTTTGTTGAAACGGTCAGTTGACAAGCGTCGTCGCCGCGGCTGCCGCAGCGCCCTCGATCCCGAACTGGTAGACCACACCGATCAACATCAATGCGGCCGACCCCATCAGAGCAACCCACAATACCGGGGTCGAGCGGGTTTCGATCGGATCTTCGTTTTCGTCGCCGAAATACATGTAGTAGACGATCCGCAGGTAGTAGAAGGCACCGATCACCGAGGCGATTGCCGATGCAATAACCAACCCAATCAGGTCAGCTTGCACACCGGCCTGCCAGACGCCGAACTTGGCGAAGAACCCCAGCATTGGCGGTACGCCGGCAAGGCTGAACATCAGGATCAGCACTGCCAGCGCCTTGCCCGGGTCCCGCTTGGAATACTGGCGCAGGGCGTCGATGTCTGTCACCGGCTTGCCGTCGCGCTCCATCATCAGGATGAAGGCGAAGGTGCCGATATTCATGGTCACATAGATCGCCAGATACATCAGCATCGCTTTGACACCCAATTCGGTGCCTGCGGCCAGACCGATCAGCGCGTACCCCATATGTGCAATTGACGAATAGGCCATCAGCCGTTTGATGTCGCGCTGCCCGATGGCAGCCACGGCCCCCAGCAACATCGACAGGACCGAAAGCAGCACGATCACCTGCTGCCAGTCCGCGATGGCACCGCCGAACGCATCATGCAGAACGCGCGCGAACAAGGCCATCGCTGCAACTTTGGGTGCGGTTGCAAAGAAAGCCGTCACCGGAGTGGGCGAGCCCTCGTAAACGTCCGGTGTCCACATGTGGAACGGAACCGCCGAAATCTTGAATGCCAGACCCGAGATCAGCAGAACAAGGCCAAACAGAAGCCCAACCGAGACATCGCCGTGATGCACCGTGTTGATGATGCCCGAGAACAGCGTCGTACCGGTGAACCCATAGACCAGAGATGCGCCGAACAGCAGCAATCCCGAACTGAGCGCACCCAAAACGAAATACTTCAGCCCCGCCTCGGTCGATTTGGCGCTGTCACGGCGCAGGGCCGCCACGACATACAGAGACAGCGACTGCAGCTCGAGACCCATATAGAGCGACATCAGATCGCCGGCGCTGACCATCATCATCATGCCGACCGCTGCCAAAGCCACCAGCAACGGATACTCGAAACGCAGCAGGTTCCGGCGCGCCATGTACTCCTGGCTCATAACCAGAACCGCGGCGGCCGATAGCAGAATCGCGACCTTTGCAAATCGGGCGAACCCGTCGTCGATGAACATGCCGTTGAAGGCCACGTTGGTCCCCGAGCCGTTCGACGCGATCCAGAACGACAGCGCCGCCATCAGTCCGGCCGTCGTCCAGACCAGAACCGGAGCCAGCGCATCCTTGCTGGTGTAGACAGCTCCGATCAGCGCCGCCATCGCATAGATCGCCAGAATGATTTCCGGCAGAATTACAGTGAGATCAGCCTGGATCATGTCTCCAAAGCTCCCTTAGTGCGAAGCGACCTGGGTCGCGGCCTCGGCCGCGGCCAGAGCCGTGTCATAGTTCGAAATCAGCGCGGCGGTCGAATTGCCGATCACGTCGGTGACCAGCGACGGATAGACGCCCAGCAGGATGGTCATGACGATCAGCGGCGCAAAGATCAGACGCTCGCGTGTGCTCATGTCGGTGATCGACTTGAGGCTTTCCTTGATCAGGTCGCCAAAGACCACGCGGCGATACAACCAAAGCGCATAAGCCGCCGAGAAGATCACACCGCTGGCCGCCACTGCGGTCACCCAGGTGTTGACCTGGAAGGTGCCCATAAGCGTCAGGAATTCGCCGATGAACCCGCTGGTGCCCGGCAGGCCCACATTGGCCATGGTGAACAGCATGAACACCAACGCATAGGCCGGCATCCGGATCACCAGGCCGCCATAGGCCTCGATGTCGCGGGTGTGCATCCGGTCGTAGATCACGCCAACACAAAGGAACAGCGCGGCCGAGATGAACCCGTGGCTGAGCATCTGGAAAATCGCCCCGTCGATGCCCTGCTGGTTGGCGGCAAAGATGCCCATGGTCACAAAACCCATATGCGCGACCGAAGAATAGGCGATCAGCTTTTTCATGTCCTCCTGCACCAGCGCCACCAACGAGGTATAGACCACGGCGATTGCCGACAGCCACAGCACCAGATCGGTCATCACGGCCGACCCGACAGGGAACATGGGCAAGCTGAAACGCAGGAAACCATAGCCACCCATCTTCAGCAGAATTGCCGCCAGCACGACCGAGCCCGCCGTCGGTGCCTGAACGTGCGCGTCTGGCAACCAGGTGTGCACGGGCCACATCGGCATCTTCACCGCGAAGGACGCAAAGAACGCGAGGAACATCAGCGTCTGCATACCGCCGACAATGTGGACACCCAGCACGCTGAAGCTCTCGGACGAGAACTGGTGCGTCATGAGTGCGGCAATGTCCGTGGTGCCTGCATCCGCATACATCGCCACCATCGCCACCAGCATCAGAACCGAGCCGAGGAAGGTGTAGAGGAAGAACTTGAAGCTGGCATAGATCCGGTCCTTGCCGCCCCAGATGCCGATGATCAGGAACATCGGGATCAGCCCGGCTTCGAAGAACAGGTAGAACAGCACCAGGTCCAGCGCCATGAACACGCCGAGCATCAGCGTTTCCAGAAGCAGGAAGGCGATCATGTATTCCTTGACCCGGTCGGTCACGTTCCAGCTGGCCAGAATGGTCAGCGGCATGATGAAGGTGGTCAGCAGCACGAACAGAACGCTGATGCCATCCACGCCCATCTTGTACTTCAGGCCCAGCAGCCACTGACCCTCTTCCACCATCTGAAAGCCAGTGTTCGATGGGTCGAACTCGGTGTAAATCCCGATCGAAACAAGGAAGGTCACGGTGGTCGCAACCAGCGCGATCCACTTGGCATTGCGCTGTGCGGCCACATCGTTCCCGTGCAGGAACAGCGCCATCAGACCGGCGGAAATGGCCGGAATGAACGTTACAATGGATAGGATATTGTCCATCAGTTTGCGCCTCCGCCGATCGACATCCAGGTGACCAGGGCGGCGATCCCCAGAACCATCCAGAAGGCGTAAGTGAAGATGTAGCCCGTCTGCGCCTTGCCTGCGAGGCGGGTGAAGAAGGGAACGACGCCCATTGCTACTCCGTTCAGGAAACCGTCGATCGTCTTGCCGTCACCGCCCTTCCACAGGAACCGGCCCAGGGCCACGGTCGGTTTTACAAGGATCGCGTCGTAGATTTCGTCAAAGTACCACTTGTTCTTGAGGAACAGGTACAGCGGGCGCTGGTTCTCGGCCAGGCGACCCGGCAGCGCCGGGTTCACGATGTAGAACAGGTAGGCCAGCCCAAAGCCCAGAAGCATCGCGACGAACGGCGAGAATTTGACCCATTTCGGCGCCGCATGCGCATCGTCCAGAACATGATTGTCCGGCGCGATGTACAGCGCGCCCTCGCCCGGCTTGCCGACAAAGGCATAGTGGTGATCTCCGCCCTTCGCCTTGTCATCATGCGCAGCCTCGTCGCCATGGGATTCGGTGGCATGCGTGTCGTCGCCATGTTCATCGGCCTTGGCATGGTCACCGGCGTCGGCATGCGCCTCGGCAACCGGAATGCCGTAGAACTTGCCCACCTGATCGGCGTGACCGAAGAAGTTGTTGTACCAGATCATACCCGCGAACACGGCGCCCAGCGACAGAACACCCAGCGGCACCAGCATGACCATCGGGCTTTCATGCGCGTGCTTATGCGTGTGCTTGTCGCCCCGCTCCTCGCCATAGAAGGTCAGGAAGATCAGGCGCCAGCTGTAGAACGAGGTCATCGCGGCCGCGATCACCAGCGCCCAGAACCCGAAGGCCGATCCGCCGGCATAGGCGCTTTCGATGATGGCATCCTTGGACAAGAAGCCAGCAAAGCCGATCGTGGTCAGCGGGATGCCGACACCGGTGATGGCCAGGGTACCGATCATCATCGCCCAGAAGGTATAGGGGATCTTCTTGCGCAGGTTGCCATAGTTCATCATGTCCTGTTCGTGGTGCATGGCGTGGATCACCGAACCCGCCCCCAGGAACAAGAGCGCCTTGAAGAAGGCATGCGTGAACAGGTGGAACATCGCCGCCGAATACATGCCCACGCCCGCGGCCACGAACATGTAGCCCAGCTGCGAGCAGGTCGAATAGGCGATCACGCGTTTGATGTCCGTCTGCACCAAGCCCACGGTCGCGGCAAAGAAAGCGGTGGCAGCCCCGAGCACGGTGACGAACCCGGTTGCTCCTGGCGCGAACTCCATCAGCGGCGACATGCGGCAAACCAGGAACACACCGGCCGTAACCATGGTGGCCGCGTGGATCAGCGCCGACACGGGCGTCGGGCCCTCCATCGCGTCCGGCAACCAGGTGTGCAGGATCAACTGCGCCGACTTGCCCATCGCACCGATGAACAGTAGCACGCAGATGACCTCGATCGCGGTCCATTCGCCCCACAGGAAGGGCAGTTGCGTTTCTGCCAGCTGGGGTGCAGCGGCAAAGATATCCGAGAAGTTGATGCTGTCGGTCAGGAAGAACAGCGCAAATATCCCAAGCGCGAAGCCGAAGTCGCCCACACGGTTGACGATGAACGCTTTCATCGCCGCCGCATTGGCCGAGGGTTTGCGATAGTAAAAACCGATCAGCAGGTACGACGCGACGCCCACGCCTTCCCAGCCGAAGAACATCTGTACGAGGTTGTCGGCCGTCACCAGCATCAGCATGGCGAAGGTGAAGAAGGACAGATATGCAAAGAAGCGCGGCTTGTAGCTTTCGCCCTCGCGCCACTGCGGGTCGTGATCCATATAGCCGAACGAATAAAGGTGCACGAGCGCCGAAACGGTGGTGACGACGATCAACATGATGGCGGTCAGCCGGTCCAGACGAACGGCCCACGAGGTCGACAGCGAGCCGCTCTCGATCCAGCGCATGATCTCGATCTGCTGGGTCTGCCCGTCAAAGCTGAAGAAGACGATCCACGACAGCAAACAGGCCAGGAACAGCAGACCCGTCGCCGTCCACAGCGCGGCCTTTTCGCCTATGAACTTCCAGCCAAAGCCGCAGATCAGCGCGCCCACGAGCGGGGCAAAGAGGATTGTGGTTTCCATGATCCCTTACCCCTTCATCATGTTGACGTCTTCAACCGCGATGGTGCCGCGGTTGCGGAAGAAGCAGACCAGAATGGCCAACCCGATGGCAGCCTCGGCCGCGGCCACGGTCAGCACGAACAGCGTAAACACCTGCCCGACCAGGTCGCCGAGGAAACTGGAAAACGCCACGAGGTTGATGTTCACGGCCAACAGCATCAGTTCGATGCTCATCAGCAGGATGATGACGTTCTTGCGGTTCAGGAAGAGACCGAAGATGCCGATGACGAACAGCGTCGCCGCGACGGTAAGATAGTGTTCAAGTCCGATCATCGTCTCAAAGTCCCTGCCCCGGTTTCACGTCCTTCAACTCCATTGCCTTGGCCGGGTCACGCATCATCTGGCCGACGATGTCCTGACGCTTGATGTCCTTGCGGTGGCGCAGCGTCAGCACGATGGCGCCGATCATGGCCACCAGCAGGATCAGGCCCGCCAGTTGGAACAGAAGGAAGTATTGATCGTAAAGGATGACACCCAGTGCCTCGGTGTTGTGGCGGTCGGCAGGGATCGGCTGGGCCAGGTTGGCCGCCGCGCCTTGTGCGCTGTCCCAGGCGCCAAAGGCCATGACGAACTGCATCAGGATGACCAGACCGATCAGCAGGGCCAGAGGCATGTAGCGCGCCATCTCGGCCTTGAGCTCGGCAAAGTCCACGTCCAGCATCATCACCACGAACAGGAACAGCACCGCCACCGCGCCGACATAGACGATGATCAGCAGCATGGCGACGAATTCCGCCCCCAGCAGCACGAACAGTCCCGCCGACGAAAGGAAGGCCAGGATCAGCCACAGCACCGAATGCACCGGCTGCCGGCTGATCACGGTGAACAGCCCGCCGGTGATGGCGCTGATGGCAAAGAGGTAAAAGGCAAATACGCTCATTGGTCATCTTCCTCGTTTTCGCCCATGGCCTCCTGCGCCAGTTCCAGCGCCCGGGTCATGGCCGGGATGCCGGCAAAGACCGACATCTGACCGATCGTTTCCACGATCTCTTGTTTCTTGGCCCCTGCCTCGATGGCATGGCGTACCGTCTGGCGCAGGGCCGTGTCGGCCTGTGCGCCCTGACAGGTCAGCCCGGCCAGCGTCAGCAACAGGCGGGTCTTGGCATCCAGTCCGCCCGGATTGACGGTGTTGCCGAACATCATCTCCATGACCTCTTTGGGCATGGTCGGCCACAACGCCTCGAAGCCGCGCATCGCGTCGACGGGCGAATAGCTCTCCAGCGCCGGGTTGAACGCCTTGGCCATGTCATGCGCCTGTCTGAGCATCTGCTCGAATGGGTTTTTCGTCGGATCGCTCATCGGTAGGGCGCGTCCAGTTCCAGATTGCGGGCGATCTCGGCTTCCCAGCGTTCACCGTTGTCCAGCAGCTTCTGCTTGTCATAGAACAGCTCTTCGCGGGTTTCCGTGGCGAATTCGAAATTAGGTCCTTCGACGATGGCATCGACCGGGCAGGCCTCTTGGCAGAAGCCGCAGTAGATGCACTTGGTCATGTCGATGTCATATCGCGTGGTACGGCGGCTGCCGTCCTGGCGCGGTTCGGCGTCGATTGTGATGGCTTGCGCGGGGCACACAGCTTCGCACAATTTGCAGGCGATGCAGCGCTCCTCGCCGTTGGGGTAACGGCGCAGGGCGTGTTCACCGCGGAACCGTGGCGACAGCGGGCCCTTTTCGTGCGGGTAGTTCACGGTGGCCTTGGGCGCGAAGAAATACTTCAGCCCCAGCTTCATTCCGACCCAGAAATCCTGCAGAAGGAAGTATTTGGCCGCGCGGGTATAGTCGATATTTGCCATTGTCAGCCTCCTACGCTCCAACGGGCGAATGCCCCCCAGAACCAGTCGAACTTCGCCGCAAAGGCCACGAAGACCACCCACACCAGGCTGAACGGCAGGAACACTTTCCAGCCCAGCCGCATCAGCTGGTCATAGCGGTAGCGGGGCGTGATCGCCTTGACCATCGCGAAGAGGAAGAAGAAGAACGCCATCTTGGCGACCATCCACAGCACGCCATCGGGCAGGCCGGGGATCGGCGACAGCCAGCCGCCGAAGAACAGCAGCGTGGTCAGCGCGCACATCAGGAAGATGGCGATGTATTCGCCCGCCATGAACAGCAGGAAGGGCGTTGCCGAGTATTCGACCTGATAGCCTGCGACCAGTTCCGATTCCGCTTCCGGAAGGTCGAACGGCGGGCGGTTGGTCTCGGCCAGGGCCGAGATGAAGAACAGGAAGACCATCGGGAAATGCGGCAGCCAGTACCAGCTGAAGAACCCGAACGAGCCATCCTGCGCCCGCACGATGTCACCAAAATTCATCGACCCGGTCGAAATGATCACCCCGATGATGATCAGGCCGATCGAAACCTCATACGAAATCATCTGCGCGGCCGAGCGCAACGAGCCCAGGAACGGGTATTTCGAGTTCGACGCCCATCCGCCCATGATCACGCCGTACACCTCGAGCGAGGACACCGCGAACACATAGAGGATAGCCACGTTGATGTCGGACAGGACCCAGCCGTCATTGAACGGAATGACCGCCCAGGCGATCATGGCCAGGACGAACGACGTCAGCGGCGCCAGGATGAAAACAGTCCGGTCCGCGCCGGCAGGGATCACCACCTCTTTGACGACGTATTTCAGCGCGTCCGCCACCGATTGCAGCAGGCCGTAAACGCCAACCACGTTGGGGCCGCGACGCATCTGGACCGCGGCCCAGATCTTGCGGTCGCCATAGACCAGAAACAGCAGCGAGATCATCACGAAGGCCACGACGGCCAGCACCTGCGCCAATATGATCAGGGCTATTCCGCCTGGGGTGTCAAAGAATTCAGCCATTGGTCCTCACACCGTGGGTATTCCGTTTTCCGCTGCCATCGCAAGGCCCGACCGGCCGGTCGGAGACTCGCGTCGCCTGCGATTGGTTTGGCGAGTTGGTGTAAACAGCATCCGCTGCCTGCACGCCACCTTTTTCCTTCATTTCATTCGGCAAAACACACGACCACGCCCCTCGCATCTCCTCTGGGAAAAACGAGCTCGGGCTTCCGCCCGCTTTGCGGTTTATGGTCGTCGCAAGCCTCATTCCGCGGCAATCTTTTGGTCACCGCGCGCCTTGGCCAGCGCCGAAAGCTCGGCCATCAACTGCGAGGCTCGTGCAATCGGGTTGGTCAGATAGAAATCCTTGATCACGGTCCGGAAATCGGCCTGCCCCAAAGGTCCGGCCTCGATTGCCTGTTCTTCGTTCTCGGGCACTTGGTCGATCGCGGCCAGATGCGGCACTGCTTCGATCAGCTTTTGCCGCAGCTGGGCCAACGTGTCATAAGGAAGTTTCTCGCCCAACTCCGCCGAAAGCGCCCGCAGGATCGCCCAGTTTTCCTTGGCTTCACCCGGTGCAAATCCGGCCCGCATCGCCAATTGAGGGCGACCCTCGGTGTTGA
>NZ_JBXWSK010000013.1:0-62336 GCF_059613385.1 Ruegeria sp. BHSA162 | reverse complement strand
CTGACACCAGACGCCGACCACTGTCCGCGCATAGGCCGCTGGGAATGTCCACACAGACGACACGTGGGCAACCACCTTCCGACAGTGACGCTTTCCACTGGCCCAATTTACGCATTGTGCGGGGCAGTCCGGCTACCGGTCTCGTTAGTCCGGTTCCGAACAAGGCATCAACCGCCAGAACAGTATCCGAACAGGCCGCGGCGTAGGCGTCGAGCGCGTCATCAGACAGCACATGGCACGAACCCATCGCGCACCAACGCTTGTAGTTCGCCCGCGCGTCTGCAGGCAACTTCTCGGGGTCGCCCAACAGGAAAAGGTCCACGGTCCACCCCCACTCTTTCAGAATGCGCGCCACTACAAAACCGTCGCCGCCATTGTTGCCCGGCCCGCAGAACACAACGGCCCGGCCGGACCCGGCCGCGAGGTCAGGCCAGGTTTCAAAGACGGCCTCGACCACTCCACGACCTGCGCGCTCCATCAGTTCCAGGCCGGTGACAAGGCCGGATTCAATTGCGGCGCGTTCAGCCGCCCTCATCTGGGACGAACTCAACAGTTTTGGCATCCGAAACCCTCGCACGATTCAAATCTGATTACTTTTTGTGCAACTTGCCTAAAAATTGGCCCGCCGCCCAGAATCCCTTCACCAGCAGACGGTCAATTCGGCAATCGCATTGCCGCCCGATCTTAGACGTGATCACTGCCATTCTGACAACCATGCGAGGTGAGCCCGGATGAAAAAGATCGAAGCGATCATCAAGCCGTTCAAATTGGACGAAGTGAAAGAGGCCCTGCAGGACGTTGGCGTCCAGGGCCTCAGCGTGATCGAAGTCAAGGGCTTCGGACGCCAGAAAGGACACACCGAACTGTACCGCGGCGCGGAATATGTGGTGGACTTTCTGCCCAAGGTCAAAGTCGAGGTCGTTCTGGATGCCGATCAGGTCGATGCGGCCATCGAAGCCATCGTGTCGGCCGCCAAGACCGACAAGATCGGGGACGGCAAGATCTTTGTCTCGTCCGTTGAACAAGCCATTCGCATCCGGACCGGCGAGACCGGCTCGGACGCGCTGTAAAACCAATTCTGCAATCTAGAGGAACATAGTAATGAGCAAGGACGCAGTTCTTCAGCTGATCAAAGACGAGGGTGCCGAGTATGTCGACATCCGCTTCACCGATCCGCGTGGCAAGCTTCAGCACGTGACCGTCATGGCCGACCAGGTCGACGAAGACTTCCTTGAGGAAGGCTTCATGTTCGACGGTTCGTCCATCGCCGGCTGGAAGTCGATCGAAGCATCGGACATGAAACTGATGCCCGATACCGAAAGCGCGTATGTCGATCCCTTCTATGCGGAAAAGACTATCTGCCTGCACTGCTCGGTCGTGGAACCCGATACCGGCGAAGCCTATGAGCGTGACCCCCGCGGCACCGCGCAGAAGGCCGAAGCCTACCTGAAGTCTTCGGGCGTTGGCGACGTGGCTTACATGGGCCCCGAGGCCGAGTTCTTCCTGTTCGACGACGTGCGCTTCTCGAACAGCATCAACAAGGTATCCTACGAAGTTGATGCAACCGATGCGTCCTGGAACACCGACACCGAATACGAGATGGGCAACATGGGCCATCGTCCGGGCGTCAAGGGCGGCTACTTCCCGGTCAACCCGATCGACGAGGCGCAGGACCTGCGTTCGGAAATGCTGTCGACCATGAAGCGTCTGGGCATGAAGGTCGACAAGCACCACCACGAAGTGGCCTCGTGCCAGCACGAGCTGGGCCTGATCTTCGACAGCCTGACCAAGCAGGCCGACGAGCTGCAGAAATACAAGTACGTCATCCACAACGTCGCGCACGCCTACGGCAAGTCGGCCACTTTCATGCCGAAGCCGATCGCAGGCGACAATGGCACCGGTATGCACGTCAACATGTCGATCTGGAAGGACGGCAAGCCGCTGTTTGCAGGCGACAAATATGCCGATCTGTCGGACGAAGCCCTGTGGTTCATTGGCGGTATCCTCAAGCACGCCAAGACCCTGAACGCTTTCACCAACCCGTCGACCAACAGCTACAAGCGCCTGATCCCGGGCTTCGAAGCCCCCGTTCTGCGCGCCTACTCGGCCCGCAACCGTTCGGGTTGCGTCCGTATCCCGTGGACTGAATCGCCGAAGGCCAAGCGCGTCGAGGCCCGCTTCCCCGATCCGTCGGCAAACCCCTACCTGGCGTTTGCGGCACTGCTGATGGCCGGCCTGGACGGCATCAAGAACAAGATCGATCCGGGCGAAGCCATGGACAAGAACCTGTACGATCTGCCCGCCGAAGAACTGGCCGGTATCCCGACCGTCTGCGGCAGCCTGCGCGAGGCGCTGGAATGTCTGGCGGCCGATCACGACTTCCTGCTGCAGGGCGACGTGTTCACCAAAGACCAGATCGACGGCTACATCGCACTGAAGATGGAAGAGGTCGAAACCTACGAGCACACTCCGCACCCGGTCGAATACGGCATGTACTACAGCTGCTGACCCCGGTCGGAAGTCCAATGAAAAGACCTTGGGGGCGTCCTGTCGGGCGCCCCTTTTCAGTGGTGCAAGGCCCCGATATTTCCCTTTGTGACAGGCGCCTTTGCCGCTAGGCTGAAGATCAATTCAATTATCAGGATTTTTCATGCGCCTTCTCGCCCTGACCCTCTCTGCTGCACTTCTTGTTTCAAGCGCTGCTGCGCAGACGATCGACCGGATCAAAGAAACGCGCGAAATCCGGTTTGGGTTTCGTACAGATGCCGCCCCGCTTTCGTTCATCAACGACAAGGAGCGACCCGGCGGGTTGTCCGTGATGGTCTGCGACCAAGTTGCCCGAGCCATCGCCAGCCGACTGGGTGCGGACGACCTCACCGCACAATTCATTCCGGTGCAGTCGGATACACGCTTTGACATGGTCGCCTCTGGCCAGATCGACCTGTTGTGCGGCGCGGCGACAATAACCTTGTCGCGGCGGGAAACCGTTGATTTCTCGATCCCGATCTTCGTAGACGGAACATCCGTTTTGCTGCCGATAGATGCGGAAGTCACGATGGCGTCGCTTTCCGGCAAGAAAGTCGGCATGCGCAGCAGCACGACCACCGAAGAAGCCGTGTTCAACTCGTTCGGATCAGCGGGGATCGAGGCAAAGCTCGTTCGGTTCGCCTCGCATCCCGACGGGATCAAGGCTTTGCGGGACGGAGAGATCGACGCCTATTTCGCCGACCAATCCATCCTTTTGGTGAATTATCTAGCAGCTGGATTGAAGGACGACTTCAAAATCTCGCAGGAGATTCTGACGATTGAAAAACAGGGCCTGGCCCTTGCACGCGGCGATGATGACTTTCGCCTGATGGTCGATGAGATCCTGTCGCAGATGTATGCACAAGGCACGATGGAAGAGATATTTCGCGCCGCACTCCCCGGGATTGAACCCAGCGAGGCCCTGAAAGCCCTGTACGTTATCGCACCCACCCTGCCCTGATTTCCAGGAGGTCCCCATGCGCCTTACGGTCCTGTCCGTTTTCATTGCACTGAGTGCACCCATGGCGGCGCAGTCCGCTCCCTGCGGGAATACAGGCGCTGGTTTTGAAGCCTGGAAGGCCGATTTTGCCAAGCAGGCGCGCAAAGCCGGAGTGAAGAAAAAAGGGCTGCAGGCTCTGGCGCAAACCCAATACGCCACGCGAACCATCGCCGCGGATCGGGGGCAGAAAAGCTTCAAATACTCCCTCGACAAGTTCATGAAGGTCCGAGGGGCGGATACGATCGTGGCCCAGGGGCGCAAGCGCAAGGCCAGAAACCCGGAATTCTACGCGGCGCTGGAGCGTCAGTACGGTGTCCCGGCTGGTGTTCTGATTGCCATTCACGGCATGGAAACCGGGTTCGGAAACTTCATGGGCGACAGCCAGGTTGTTTCCGCAATCACAACATTGGCCTACGATTGTCGCCGGTCCGACTTCTTTGTTCCCCATGCCATCGGAGCGCTGAAACTGGTCGATCAGGGGGCGATCACGGTGGCAACAAAAGGGGCAAAACATGGCGAGTTGGGCCACACCCAGTTTCTGCCCGGCAATGCTCTGACCTATGGCGTGGACGCCACGGGTGACGGGCGCGTGGACTTCTACAACATGACGGATGCGTTGGCCTCAACCGCAAATTTTCTTCGGCAGAAAGGGTGGAAACCCGGCCGGGGCTATCAACCCGGCGAACCGAATTTTGCGGTGATCCAGCAATGGAATGCCGCATCGGTTTACCAAAAATCAATTGCGATCATGGCCGCTCGAATCGACAACTGAGGCTTTGTCAGCAACCTGACCGCCGCACTCAATTCCGCCACATTGCTGCCACAGTGTCGGGCGGAAAGCTCTAATTTCTTGGTTTCCAAAGCGTAATCAATCGTCGCAAAAATTCATTTTTTTGCAATATGGTCAAAATTTGACCCTCATCACCAACTAGAGTGTTGGTTCAGTATTCGTACGGCAGAGGGCAAGACTGTGACCACGAAGCACAGATACCACGGCGGCCTGCAATTCAACGGCGACACGAACGGCGCGTTGGAGCGGTTCGGCCATATTGTGGTGGCAACTCTTGAGGACTACGGGCATCTTGTGGAACGCAAGACCCTGCTGAGCCAGACCGAGGCAACCATCGTGTCCAGCCAGTACCTTGTCCGTTTGACCCTCGAGTCCGAACCCCGGGAGACCAGCGACCGCTATGGGCGTCTGGACCGTACGGTTGGCCTGAAGACCATGGTGCGCCCATCGGCGGCACGACCGCGCAACCGATTGGTGATCTCGGTCTCGCCTGTTTCCGGCCTGGTGGATGACCCCGAGATCTCCGAGTTGATGCTTGTCGTCATGCTGTATCGGATGGTCGACATCTGCTCGACGCAACGTGTGGAATGGTTGTCGCCGAAAACCGTTCTGACGATTGAACAGTTCATGGGCGCGTTTGACTCGTTGATGCCACGCAAGCAGCGGAACCGCCGCGAAGCGTTCGAGGCGGTCAGCGGACCTTTCGCGGGCCTTGAGCCCGCGGCAACGGATGACCATGAAGCCGTCAAATCACCGGCAAAGCCGCCGCGCCCCATTCAATTGACCGATGAGCAATTGCTCAGCATCGCCTTCCGTTCCGACGAGGCCGACGCTCCCGTTTCCGATGCACCGGCCGCGACGGATGGCGATGAAGACCGGCCCAGTGACGCGTTGCGACTGACCAGCTGGGCCCTGACCGGTGCCGTTGCCAGCCTGTCGGCGCCGATCGCTCTGTCGATGGCCGCTGTGAACCTCATCCGGGGCGAAGACTTTCGCCTGAACACTCAGGTCCTGGCCTATACGGTCGCCATCGTATCGCTGAACTCAAGTGGTGCCTTTGCCGATGTCGCCAATGCGATCGGACTGTAACTGAATTACCAGAAGACCCTCCTTGGAGGCCCCGCCATCAGGCGGGGTTTTCCATTTCTGGCAGGTGCTCGACCGGCACGACATAGGTGTGAATCGAGAACACCACTGCCCGTGTCTCGGGCAACCGCAAAAGCGTTTGTCGCTCGCTGCGCAGATACCGGGTGGTACCACGGTCGCGGATCTCGCGCGGGGCGCTGGCGCTTCGGGGCTGGTGCAGTTCGGGGTCGTCATACCACAGCGCGTTGAACCGCCACAAAGGCCGGCCGACCTGAATCCCGTCGAACAGGCGCTGTACCCGGCGCGCGATGTTGAGATCGTAGCTGTCGACCGGCTCGTGAATGTCGATCAGTGGTCGCATGAATTTCTCGGACAGACGCCAGCTGGCGGGAAAGCACAGGATGGCCCCGGTCAGCAAATGCTCGTCGCCCTGTTTCTGCAGGATGCAGAAATCCTCCTGCGCCAGCAGGCAAAGCGTATCCAAAGGATTGTCGCGATCAATCGGCACGGCGGCCCCATCCGGGCGCTGCGCGGTGTCGGCCGCCTCGGGATAGACCTGCGCCAGAACTAGGTCCAGCAGCTCGACGGCGGCCGGGTGCGCCTGCGCGTCCAGCGCCAGAACGTCGTCCCGGCGGGTTTCAAGCAGGTGCTGGCGGTGGCGCATCTGCGCGGCGAAGGCATCATCGCGATGCAACCAGTCGTCCATCGTGGTCGGCGCGATTCCCGGCAGCGGTCGCTGGTGGGTCGGATCGTAGGGTAGAGTCTGTTGCACAATGACTGTCATGGCTTTGGGTTAGCACCCGAAACAGGCCATGTCGGTCAAAAAGCGACTGGCAAATCGTCGCAATTCACCCAGACGGGGCCGCCCTGCCCGGTCACGCTGAACTGGCATGCAGGGAGGCGCGCCGTGAACCACCACTACCGAGACACCCGCAAGATCGACCCCAGCCGCGGCGCGACGCTGGGCGACGGCACGCCGAACGACAATGACCGGATCGAGATCGGCCCCACCCAACTTGCATTCAGCGAATGGGCCGCCGCCGGGTTGCAACTGCCCAACCTGGACCGGATGCGCGACTATCGCTGGAAACGGCTGACCCAGGCAATCGTCGATCGAGGCTATGGCGGGCTGCTGATGTTCGACCCGCTCAACATCCGCTATGCGACCGACAGCACCAACATGCAGCTGTGGAACACACACAACCCGTTCCGGGCGGTGCTGTTGTGCGCCGATGGCTACATGGTGATCTGGGACTACAAGAACTCGCCCTTTTTGTCGAAATTCAACCCGCTGGTGCGGGAACAGCGCTCGGGCGCGGACTTGTTCTATTTCGACAGGGGCGACAAGGTGGACGTACAGGCGGACGTGTTCGCCAACGAGGTGCGCATACTGATGCAAGACCACGCCCCCGGCCACACTCGGCTGGCGGTGGACAAGATTATGCTGCACGGCCTCCGCGCGCTCGAGGCACAGGGCTTCGAGATCATGGAGGGCGAGGAAGTCACCGAAAAGACCCGCGCCATCAAGGGCCTTGACGAGATCCTTGCCATGCGTTGCGCCAGCCACGCCTGCGAAACCGCCGTGGCCGAGATGGAGAAGTTCGCCCGCGCCCATGTGGGCGACGGCAAGACCTCCGAAGATGACATCTGGGCCGTTCTGCACGCCGAAAACATCAAGCGCGGCGGCGAGTGGATCGAAACGCGCCTGCTGGCCTCGGGGCCGCGCACCAACCCGTGGTTTCAGGAATGCGGGCCGCGGATCACTCAGAAGAATGAAATCATCGCCTTTGATACCGATCTGATCGGCAGCTACGGCATTTGCGTCGACATCTCGCGCACTTGGTGGATCGGGGATGAAAAACCCCGGCCCGACATGGTCTATGCCATGCAGCATGCGCATGAGCACATCATGACCAACATGGACATGCTGAAGCCCGGCGTGATGATCCCCGAGTTGACCGCCAACTGCCACAGGCTGGACGACAAGTTCCAGGCGCAGAAATACGGCTGCCTGATGCATGGCGTGGGCCTGTGCGACGAGTGGCCTTTGGTGGCCTATCCCGACAAGGCGGTGCCCGGCGCCTATGACTATCCGCTGGAACCCGGCATGGTGCTGTGCGTCGAGGCAGCCGTGGGCGAAGTCGGCGGCGATTTCTCGATCAAGCTCGAGGATCAGGTGCTGATCACCGAGGATGGATACGAAAACCTGACCACCTACCCGTTCGATGCCGCTCTTATGGGGCTCGACTAGGTCTCAATCCCTCCAGTGAGAGCGACGTACATTTCCGTGCCAGTCCTCAAGCACCGGCTCTGCCGATGCGCCCGGCGAAAACGTGTCTTGGGGCCAGTGCAGTCCGGCGGCAAATCCGATGGCCGTGGCCAGAAAGACGGCAACCGCCGTACCGACCTGTGCAACTTCGAAATGCGCCACGTTTGTCGAATGTGTCATCTCCGCGCTCCTTGATCTTTTGGTTTCGGTTAGGCCGAACATGGGAGCTTCTGACTCATTATTAAAACCAATTGTTGTTCGCCTAGACTTCACAAATTGTGATCAACGCGCTGACAAAGGGCGCCTCACGATCACCGCCTGCGCCCTCACCTTCCCGTGACGGTCCTGTCACAAGGGTTGAGACTGCACTGCCTTATTCACAGTATTGCGCTTAGCATCACAGCCTGAGGACCCTACATGCCCACAGAACGCGTCACATTTTCCGGTCACGATGGTGGCAAGCTGGCTGCTCGGCTGGATCTCCCCGATGGGCCGGTGCTGGCAACTGCGTTGTTTGCGCATTGCTTTACCTGCTCCAAGGACATTCCCGCGGCCCGGCGCATCAGCGCGCGGCTTGCAGCGATGGGATTTGCCGTTCTGCGGTTCGACTTCACCGGGCTGGGCCATTCCGAAGGCGAGTTCGCCAACACGACGTTCACTTCGAACGTTGAGGATCTGATCGCCGCTGCGCAGTTTCTTGCGGGTCGGAACATGGCGCCTGACCTGCTTGTCGGGCATTCTTTGGGCGGGGCCGCGGTCTTGCGGGCGCGGGCCGGTATACCCTCGGTCAAGGCGGTGGTCACGATCGGCGCCCCGGCCGATCCCGGCCATGTGGCTCATCACTTTGAAGACGCGCGGGGCCAGATCGAACAGGATGGCAGCGCCGAAGTTCTGCTGGGTGGGCGCCCCATCCGCATCGGCCGAGAGTTTGTGCGCGACATCTCTGAATCCGAACTGACGCCCTCGATTGCTGAGTTGAAGGCCGCGCTGCTGATCCTGCATGCGCCGCGCGACGAAACAGTCAGCATCGACAATGCCAGCACGATCTTTCTGGCCGCCAAGCACCCAAAAAGCTTTGTTACGCTGGACGATGGAGACCACCTGATCACCCGTCCGAAGGATGCAGAATACGCCGCCGACGTCATCGCGGCCTGGGTATCGCGCTATGTCCCGCTATCGCCGCCCGCCCCGCCGCCGGGCGCGCCCGAAGGCGTGGTGCGCGTGACCGAAGTGGACCCGGGTGGTTTTTTTCAGGACATTCAATCAGGTCCAAGCCATCATGCCGTGGCGGATGAGCCGGCCTCTTACGGCGGGACTGATCGCGGCATGTCGCCTTATGGCTTTGTTTCTGCCGGGCTTGGGGCGTGCACTTCGATGACCATCCGAATGTATGCGCGACGCAAGCAATGGCCCCTGACCGGGATCAGCGTGGATGTCTGTCACAACAAGGTGCACGCGCAGGACGCGGGGTTGGCGGGGGATGGAAAGGTCGACCAGTTCCGCCGCAAGATCCGACTGGACGGACCGCTGGACAATGACCAGCGGACCAAGCTTCTTGAGATTGCCGACAAATGCCCGGTGCACCGCACGCTTGAAAATTCGGCGCATATCACCACCGAACTGCTGCCGCCGGAACCTGTTGCGGCTCCGGCGTGAACCGATATCCGGTCCGGATGGCCTATCGCCGTGGCGCAGGCCTGTGGATCGGGGGCCGTGCCGCTGGTGGGCGGGCCACGGGCGGTCTAGGACGCGCCGGCGGCTTGGCGATCGGAGGTTTGGGCCGCGCAGGCGGTTTCGCAATTGGCGGCTTGGGTTTGGGCGGCGGTTTTCCACCCGGCGGTTTACCCGGCGGCGGTGGGCGGTCCACGTCAATGTCGACATTCACGTTGCGGTAATAGTCGTTCCACAGCATCGAGTCATAGAACGGGTCATATCCGTATCCTACACCGACCGTGACGCCTTCACAGCCCGAGAGGGTGAATCCCCCGGCCCCAAGCCCCAGAACGATGACGGATCGCTTCAAAAAGGTTTCTGCCATTTTCACGCCCTCACTGCACTGACCGGAATGACGCGAAGATGGCATTCAGATCCTCGACATAGCCAGGATCTGCACCGTCGCGCAGGATGGTCACCACAACCGCAACACGGTTGCGCGGCAGGTCGATCACCGTCGCGGTGAAGTTGATCCCGCGCCCGTCACGGGTGCCGGTGCCGCGAATGACCCGGGTCGGCAAACCGCCGATGCGCATGTTCGCATCACTTGTCACCTCTGGGTTTTTCACCAGAAACTTGTCGACATCCTGCAAGTAACGGACCCCGTCCTCGATGCTGGCAACGCCGAACGGCGAAACGAACCCGATCCAGACCGAGTCATCTGTGACCGGGCGCGCAGCCATCACCCGGCTTACGGACCGGGTATCGCCCAGTTGTGTATCCTCAAGATCGCGTGGGCCGCCCGTGCGCAGCATCCAGAAATCCGGGACATCGAACTGAAACAGCGCACGCCCCCCTTCGGTGTAGGTGACCGGCGTATCGCTCAGCCCCGCACCCGTCATGCCGACCCAAAAAGCCGCGCCGATGGCAAAAAGGTTTTTCTTAAACAAGCTGATATCTCTATTTGTTAGTGTCATCGTCCTGAGGATGAGCGATGCAACCCGCGCTTGTCCAGTTTTTAAAGAGTTTTGCTCAGGGGGCCCGCCCGACCTGCGTTGCCGCCTAGTCTGCATATACGCCGACTGTCGCATCGCCGGCCTCTCCCACAAATCGGATCCGCGTACCGTCCGACTGAACATCGTAACAGGCCCAAAAGTCAGACGGTGGCCAGATCGAACAGTATCTGTCATCCCGCACCGCCCAGCGCCCCGAGCTGGGTCGACCCGAGAAATACTGCGTGGCCATAGACGGCTCGAAGACCTGTGTGGCTCCGTTGTCATAAGCCAGCGTCCGGCCCGACAGGGCGTCGAGAATCTGCGCGCCCGTCAGCGGTCGGAACGTGTCGGCCGCCAGAATTCCGGGCCAAACCAACAAAATCAGGGCAAACCGTCTCATCCCGCGTCTCCTGCCTTGTCCCAACGGTCCGGCGAGTCTATCACCCGCGCCAACACCCATTGCCAACCGAAAAAGGTGCCGCCGCCCATGATTCCCCGCTATTCCCGCCCCGAAATGGTTGCCGTCTGGTCGCCCGAGACCAAGTTCCGCATCTGGTACGAGATCGAGGCCCATGCCTGCGACGCGATGGCCGATCTGGGCGTCATCCCGCGCGAAAACGCCGAGGCCGTCTGGAAAGCCAAGGACGTGGAATTCGACGTGGCCCGCATCGACGAGATCGAGGCCGTGACCAAGCATGACGTCATCGCCTTTCTGACCCATCTGGCCGAGCATGTCGGCAGCGATGAGGCCCGCTTTGTCCACCAGGGCATGACCAGCTCGGACGTGCTGGATACCTGCTTCAACGTGCAACTGACCCGCGCCGCCGACATCCTGATCGCCGATCTCGAAGGCCTGCTGACCGCGCTCAAGCGCCGCGCTTACGAGCACAAGGACACTGTCCGCATCGGCCGCAGTCACGGCATTCATGCCGAACCCACCACCATGGGCCTGACCTTCGCGCGCTTCTACGCCGAGATGGACCGCAACCTGTCGCGGATGCGCGACGCCCGCGCCGAGATCGCCACCGGCGCCATCAGCGGCGCGGTCGGCACCTTCGCCAATATCGACCCGCGCGTCGAAGAGCATGTCTGCGAAAAACTGGGCCTTGTGCCCGAGCCGATCAGCACGCAGGTCATCCCGCGCGATCGCCACGCGGCCTTCTTTGCCACGCTGGGCGTGATCGCCAGCAGCATCGAGAACATCGCCATCGAAATCCGCCACATGCAGCGCACCGAGGTTCTGGAGGCCGAGGAGTTCTTCTCGAAAGGCCAGAAGGGCTCGTCGGCGATGCCGCACAAACGCAACCCGGTGCTGACCGAGAACCTGACCGGCCTGGCCCGGTTGGTGCGCATGACCGTGATCCCGGCGATGGAGAACGTGGCCCTATGGCACGAGCGCGACATCAGCCACAGCTCGGTCGAGCGCAACATCGGCCCCGACGCCACCGTGACCCTGGATTTCGCCCTGTCGCGCCTGACCGGGGTGATCGACAAGCTGGTGGTCTATCCGGACAACATGCTGGCCAACATGAACAAGTTCCGCGGTCTGGTCATGAGCCAGCGCGTGCTGCTGGCCCTGACTCAGGCCGGCGTCAGCCGCGAGGACGCCTATCGCCTGGTGCAGCGCAACGCGATGAAGGTCTGGGAAGAAGGCAAGGACTTCAAAACCGAACTGCTGGCCGACCCGGAAGTGACCGCAGCGCTGAGCAAGGAAGAGATCGAAGAAAAATTCGACCTTGGTTATCACACCAAACATGTCGACACGATCTTCGAGCGGGTGTTCGGCGAGTAACCCTCGACGCAGGAACGGCTTTTGCCGGGGCCCGGGTCGCGCTGCGCGATCCGGGCCCCTGTCTTTTGCGGAAACGTCCAAAATCGGCTATGCTGAATGGGCAATTTCCGTTCAAGGAGAGCCCATCATGATCCGCACGACACTCTGCGCACTGGCCCTTGCCCTGTCCGCCTCGTCCGCATTCGCCTGCCAAGGCCACAGCAAGCAATCGCAATCCTGTGCGCCCGGTACGACTTGGGATTCGGCCTCGGAAAGCTGCGTGAAAAACGCCAGCAGCTGAATTCTTGTCCTACTTGTGAATAAAAGCGAGCCATTGGCTGTTAGCTTTTTTGAAGAACGCACTATGCTTCTTGCGAGCAGCCCCTGGAACGGAGTAGGACAATGCGCCTTTTGATGGCCACGGCACTAGCCCTTCAGACATTTGCCTTTGCCCCCGCGGTCAGTGCCGCCGGCGGTGACAGCAGCCCCCCAAAACCGACGAACACCACCAAGAAATGCCTGTTCGGCCGCGTCTATGACGAAGCAGCCGGCCGTTGCGTCAAGCCGAACAAGACCAATTTCAGCGAAGAGCAATTGTATCTGGCCGCACGCGAGCTTGCTTATGACGGCCAGTTCGAAAATGCGCAGAACGTGTTGCGGGTCATGGATCAAGACGATGATCGCGTTTTGACGTATTGGGGTTTCACCTACCGCAAAATGGGCGAAGCCGAGCTGGCCGAAACCTATTACCAACGCGCAATCGAAACCAATCCTGACAACATTCTGGCCCGCAGCTACATGGGTCAGGGATATGTCACCGAAGGGAAAACCGAACTGGCCATCGCGCAATGGCGCGAGATCAAGGCACGCGGAGGAGAAGGCACCTGGGCCGAAGCGTCTCTGCGCGAGGCGATCCGCACGGGGCTGACTTACAGCTACTAGGTTCAGTCTTTCTTTACTCGACTCTCGCTAATCTGCCTGCGGAACAAAAATTGACACCGCAGGCAGATGCAAGATTCACATGCTTTGGTACAGACCGCACCGGGTAATTCTGCTCCGGCCGAGAAACAGACGGATGACGCCCCTCGCGTCGTACCTCGCCAACTCACGCCCGGCCAGAAGGCCGCCACCATCGTACGCCTGCTGTTGAACGAGGGGGCCGATCTTCCGTTGGAGGAGTTGCCCGACGAACTGCAGGAACGGCTGACCCTCCAACTGGGCCGGATGGGGCTGGTAGACCGCGTGACCCTCGCTGCGGTCGCGCAAGAATTCGCAGATGCGCTGGACAGCGTCGGACTTGCCTTTCCGCACGGCTTGGCCGGGGCGCTGGACGCGGTAAATGGCAAGATTGCCCCGGCGACCGCCGCCCGGCTGCGCAAGGTCGCGGGTGTGCGCCAGGTCGGCGATCCATGGCTGCGCCTGCGTGACACCCCTGCCGAAGACCTTGCGCGTATGGCTCAGGCCGAAAGCATCGAAGTTGCGGCCGTCATGCTATCCAAGCTCGAAACGGCGAAGGCAGCACAGTTGTTGGCGCAATTGCCCGGGCCGGTGGCCAGACGGATTACCTATGCCGTTTCAAAAACCGCCAACGTGACGCCCGAGGCGGTGGAGCGGATCGGCTGGTCCCTGGCCGCGCAACTCGATCAACGCCCAGTTCCGGCCTTCACCGATTCACCCGACACGCGCGTCGGGGCGATCTTGAACCAATCCCCCCCATCCACGCGTGACGGACTGCTGGACGCGCTCGATGAGGAGGATACTGAGTTCGCCAGCGCTGTTCGAAAGTCCATCTTCACCTTTGCGCACATCGCCACGCGTATAGCTGCACGGGATGTGCCTGCCATCCTGCGCGAAGTCGATCAGCCGGTTTTGATAACTGCTCTGGCTGGCGCAAGAACCGAAGATGACAAGGCCTCGGTCGACCATCTGCTGTCCAACATATCCGCACGGATGGCCGACAACCTGCGCGAGGAAATTGCTGAACGCGGCAAGGTCAAGCAGGCCGAAGCAGAGGAGGCCATGACCCAGATTGTCGGTGCGATCCGCACACTCGTGGACGCAGGCACAATCACCTTGGTCGAAGCGGACGCCGATGGCAACGAGGACTAAGGGCTGCCCGCCGCTGGCTCGGATGCCGTAGAACCAGGGCTCGGGACAATGCTTGTGGTTGTTGCGCGCCGGCTGTATGTCTGAATCCGCAATTCACAACACCCGGTGAGATCCCCCGATGCCCGTCGAAAAGTCGGAACTGAGCCGCTTTGAGCTTGGTCAATACTATGTCGCCAACCTGTTCCTGAAAGGCATGATCGGCGCAATGCGCCTTTTGCCCTATGAACGGCGCATTGCGACGATGGGGGCGATCGTGCGCGGGTTGGCCCCGGCAGTTGGGTTCACCAAACGTGTGCGAAGCAACCTGAAACTGACCTGCCCTGACCTGCCTGAAGCCGAAGTCAAACGCATTTGCCGTGCGGTGCCCGACAACGCAGGCCGCGCGATCATGGAACACTTCTCGCCCGAGGATTTCACTGAACGGCAGAAGAACGCAAAAGTATCAGGTTCAGGAATCGCCGCATTTGAACAAGCGGTGGCCGAAGGTCGGCCGGTGATGATGATCACCGCACATTTCGGCCACTACCTTGCTGCGCGGATCGCTTTGCAGGCGCGCAGCGGCAAGCCGATTGGCTGCCTGTACCGCCGCATGGCCAATCCGTATTTCAACGAGATGTATGTCGACGCCTTCCACAAAACCGGCGAGCCGATGTTCGAACAAGGTCGGCGCGGCATGGTGGAAATGGTTCGGTCCCTGAAAAAGGGCGGCATCATCGCCATCGTATCGGACCTGCACGCCCATGGCGGTGAAGAATTGACGTTTTTTGGCAAACCCGCAGTCACGTCGGTTTTGAACGCGGAATTGGCGATGAAATACGATGCCGTTCTCATTCCTTGTTACGCGGTGCGCCAAGCCAACGGTATCGATTTCGAGATCGTTTTGCATGATCCGGTGCCGCATACGGACCCCAAGACCATGACCCAATTCATCAACGATGACCTCGAAGGCATGGTGCGGAAACACATGGGCCAATGGTTCTGGATTCACCGACGGTGGAAAGCCTGGAATGGGCTGGGTGTGCAGCCTCAGGACATGCCCTGAGCCGCCCTCTACTTCACCCTTGTTGAGGCGATGATCGGGCCACTGCCGGTGCCCTGAATCAGAACCACCGCGGGCAGGTCCGAAGACAGTTCGATCTGAAAATCCTGTTCAGCCGACCCGTTCCATCGGCCCGCTTCGTGCCATTCCTCAACGACATTCGCGTAGACCAGATCGTGTCCGGCCAGCTCGCCCCGTCGAATCGACGCGTGGCGCAAGGGCGTGTATTGCACGACCACGACGTCATAGTTTTTCGCGTCGACGAGGTCGACCGGGGCAACGCGGACCGTAACCGTGTCCCCGGACCTTTGCGCCGAAACCGACGCGGTGGGCGCAGCGGTCAAATGCGCGTCGATCAAACGGTTCAAGTCACGGGATTTGGCGCCAACGACATCCTGCTGTCCGTTGATCACCATCTGAGGGGTATAGATCATCGAACGGCCGCCGCGCCGCGCATACGCTCGTTGACGGTCCGTATGCGCCGGATCGGCATACTCGTCCTTCCAACCGATGTAGTCCCAATAGTCCACGTGCAGCGCCAAGCCGATCACGTCATCGCGCTTGGCGAGATCGTGCATGATCGCATCTGCCGGTGGGCAGGACGAACACCCCTGCGAGGTAAACAATTCGACCACCACCGGGCTGTCCGCCCAGGCTGAAGACGCCGACAGGAATACGGACGCAAGAACTGTGGTCAGGGCTGATCTTTTCATTTCACTCTCGGTTTGCGGGGCCTGCAAGCACCGGTGTACTCCGCCACCGGATCAAGCGCCAATCAAGGTTTCTTGAGACAGGTTTCGGCGGCAATCCGCAAAAATGTGTGCAATGGTATACAAAAATTGCCGCACCCGCCCTGTTGGACCTTGAACCGCAGGCCTTGGTGATGCAGATACCGCTCAGCGAATCCCAATTCCACGTCATTTGAGAGGGAGGCCACAGATGCCCATCAAAGTCGGACAGGATACCGCCAAGACACGCCGCAGCCTGAGCGTGAATGGCAAGTCCATCTCGTATTACTCGATCCCCGCCGCGCAAGAGGCCGGCCTGGGCGATTTCTCCAAGCTTCCCGCCGCGCTGAAAGTGGTGCTGGAAAACATGCTGCGGTTCGAGGACGGCGGTTTCTCGGTCTCGGTCGATGACATCAAGGCCTTTGCCGAATGGGGCGCCAACAACGGGAAGAACCCGCGCGAGATCGCTTACCGCCCTGCCCGCGTGCTGATGCAGGACTTCACCGGCGTTCCGGCCGTTGTCGACCTGGCCGCGATGCGCGACGGCATCAAGGCGCTGGGGGGCGATCCGCAGAAGATCAACCCGCTGAACCCCGTAGACCTGGTCATCGACCACTCGGTCATGATCGACGAATTCGGCAACCCGCGCGCGTTCCAGATGAACGTGGACCGCGAATATGAACGCAACATGGAGCGCTACCAGTTCCTGAAATGGGGCCAGAGCGCGTTCAACAACTTCCGCGTGGTACCGCCGGGCACCGGCATCTGCCACCAGGTGAACCTGGAATACCTGGCCCAGACCGTCTGGACCGACACCGACCAGAACGGCGAAGAAGTCGCCTACCCCGATACACTGGTCGGCACCGACAGCCACACCACCATGGTCAACGGCATGGCCGTTCTGGGCTGGGGCGTCGGCGGGATCGAGGCCGAGGCCGCGATGCTGGGTCAGCCGATCTCGATGCTGATCCCCGAAGTGATCGGGTTCGAACTGACCGGCGAGATGGTCGAAGGCACCACCGGCACCGACCTGGTTCTGAAGGTCGTCGAGATGCTGCGCGCTAAGGGCGTGGTGGGCAAGTTCGTCGAATTCTACGGCGAAGGCTTGGACCGCCTGCCGCTGGCCGACCGCGCAACCATCGCCAACATGGCGCCGGAATACGGCGCGACCTGCGGCTTCTTCCCGATCGACAACGAAACCCTGCGCTACCTGCGCAACACCGGCCGTGACGAGGACCGCATCGCGCTGGTCGAAGCCTATGCCAAGGAAAACGGGTTCTGGCGTGGGGCGGACTATGCTCCGGTCTACACCGACACGCTGTCCCTGGACATGAGCACGATCGTTCCCGCGATCTCGGGCCCCAAGCGTCCGCAGGATTATGTGCCGCTGACCAACGCCAAGGCCGCTTTCCGCCAGGAGATGAAAAACACTTTCAAGCGCCCGATGGGCAAGGAAGTGCCGGCCAAAGGCGAAGACTACACCATGGAATCGGGCAAGGTCGTGATCGCTTCGATTACGTCGTGCACCAACACCTCGAACCCCTATGTGATGATCGGTGCGGGCCTTGTCGCACGCAAGGCTGCGGCTTTGGGCCTGAACCGCAAACCGTGGGTCAAAACCTCGCTGGCGCCGGGATCGCAGGTCGTATCCGCATATCTTGAGGCCGCTGGCCTGCAGGAAGATCTGGACAAGGTCGGCTTCAACCTCGTTGGTTACGGCTGCACCACCTGCATCGGCAACTCGGGCCCGATCCAGAAAGAGATCTCGGAAGCCATCGCCGAGGGCGACCTGGTGGCGACCTCGGTCCTGTCGGGCAACCGCAACTTCGAAGGCCGGATCTCGCCGGACGTGCGCGCCAACTACCTGGCTTCGCCGCCGCTGGTGGTGGTCTATGCGCTGGCCGGTACGCTGGACATCGACCTGACCTCGGAACCGATCGGTCAGGACAAGGACGGCAACGACGTCTACATGAAAGACATCTGGCCGACCCAGAAAGAGATCGCCGAACTGGTCGAGGCAACCGTAACCCGCGAGGCATTCCAGTCGAAATATGCTGATGTCTTCAAAGGCGACGAGAAATGGCAATCGGTCGAAACCACCGATGCCGAGACCTATGACTGGCCGCCGACGTCGACCTACATCCAGAACCCGCCCTACTTCCAGGGTATGGGAGCACAGCCGGGCACCATCTCGAACATCGAAGGCGCCAAGGTTCTGGCCATTCTGGGTGACATGGTCACCACCGACCACATCTCGCCGGCTGGTTCGTTTGCAACCACCAGCCCCGCGGGCAAATACCTGCTGGAGCGCCAGGTGCAACCACGCGAGTTCAACTCGTACGGATCGCGCCGCGGCAACCACGAGGTCATGATGCGCGGCACCTTCGCCAACATCCGCATCAAGAACGAGATGCTGGACGGTGTCGAGGGTGGTTACACCAAAGGCCCCGATGGGCAGCAGACCTCGATCTATGACGCATCGATGGCCTATCAGGCAGAAGGCACTCCGCTGGTCGTGATCGGCGGCGAGCAGTATGGCGCCGGTTCCTCGCGGGACTGGGCGGCCAAGGGCACCGCGCTGCTGGGTGTCAAGGCCGTGATCGCAGAAAGCTTCGAGCGTATCCACCGCTCGAACCTGGTGGGCATGGGCGTCATCCCGTTCGAGTTCACCGCCGGCGACAACCGCAAGACGCTGGGCTTGAAAGGCGACGAGACCTTCTCGATCCACGGTCTGGACACGATCCAGCCGCTGCAAGAGGTGCCCTGCACCATCACCTATGCGGACGGAACCGAGAAGACCGTCACGCTCAAGTGCCGCATCGATACCGCGCCCGAGATCGAATACATCGAAAACGGCGGCGTGCTGCACTATGTGCTGCGGAACCTGGCCAAGGCCAGCTAAGCCGGCACAAAGCCAAGAACGCAAGGGCGCCCCGAACGGGCGCCCTTTTTCGTTTCAGGTCTGCCACTATCGCGTTGTGTTCCGTGCAGATAAGCGGTCTGTTGAGGGCATGGAAAAAGTTGCCTTGATAACTGGTGGTGCTCGCGGAATCGGCCGGGCCATCGCGGTTGATCTGGCCGTGGATCATCGCGTCGCCCTGGCGTGGCACAAGACCGAACCGCAGCCCTTGCCCGATGACCGACCGGCCCTGACCCTGCACAGTGATCTCACGCAAGAAGGTCAGCCCGAAGACGTGGTGCGCCGCGTCATCGACAGGTTCGGCCGGCTGGATGTGATCATCAACAATGCCGGGTTGGTTCAGGCCACGCCGAAGGACAGCTTCAGCCGAAAGGACCACACGGCCATTCTTGAGCTCAACCTGCTGGTTCCGGCCGCGCTGCTGGCTGCCGCGTTGCCTCACCTGCAGCGGGGAGCGTCGATCGTCAGTATCTCATCAGTCAACGCCGAACTTCCCCCGCGCGATGCCGCGACCTATGGGGCCAGCAAGGCCGCGTTGAACCTGTGGACCCGCGCTATGGCGAAAGAATTGGGTCCGGACGGCATTCGCGTCAACGCGGTGGCACCCGGCGCGATCAACATCCCCGAAGCCCCAAGGCCCGACGATCTGACCGACCTGTTCGTTCAGAACACAGCGCTGGGGCGTGTTGGGATACCAGAGGACATAGCGCGCGCAGTTCGCTTTCTAGCATCCGAAGACGCGTCCTTCATCACCGGAGAGGTGCTGACCGTCTCTGGCGGGTATCGCCTTTAACCCCGGCGTTACTGCGCGGCGGCTTTTTCCAATGCGGGTCGGATAGTGCTCTTGATCACGCGCTGGGTGATCGGGCCGGCAAACCGCAGGATGATCGTGCCGTCACCGTCGATCACGTAGGTCTCGGGCACGCCGTAGACGCCCCAGTCCAACCCCATGCGGCCATTTTCATCGCGCCCGATGGCGGCATAAGGATCACCCAGTTCGCTCAGGAAAGCGTCGGCGTTGGCCAGTTTGTCTTTGTAGTTGATGCCGTAGACCGGAATATCTTCCTGCGCTAGCTTCTCGAGGTTCGGATGCTCGGCGCGGCAGGGAGCACACCAGCTGGCCCAATAGTTCACCAGCTTGACCTGGCCGTCGCGCAGGGTTGCATCGTCGAACCCCTGTTTCCCCGGAAACTCGGCCAGAACAACGGGCGGCGCTGGCTGGCCTTCGCGGGCCGAGGGCAGCGCGTTGGGATCTTCGCGGAACATGCCAATGGCCGCCAGCACTGCAAAGGCTCCGAAAATCAGTGGTGGAGCAATCATCAACGGCGAGATCTTAGCCATTGCGCGACATCCTCTGTTCGATCTTTTCCATCTCGGCCCGGACCTTGCGACCACGCAGGATGCTGAAAACCACCAGTGCCACCAGCAAAACGATTGAGGCCGCGTAGGAAGACAGAACCGTTTCCGCGTATTTTCCCAGATCAGGCATCATCCGTTTACCCTTTCCCGTGCCAGCAGCGCCTTGATGCGCCGCGCGCGGATTTCGGTGCCGGTCCGGTACAGGACCAGCGCGATGAACAGCAGCACGAATCCGATGATGCAGGTCAGGAGCGGGTAGAAAAACACGTTGCTGACCTTCTCGGTGGTGTCCGTGCCGGTGATCGCCCCTGCGCGCATCACCGATGCGCCCTGATGCAGACCCTGGTTCCAGAAATTCACCGCATAGCGGCTGAGGATTGCAAAGACCGACCCCACGATGCACAGGACCGAGGTCAAGTCCGCCGCCGTGTCGGGGTCTTCGATCGCCTCCCAGAGGGCGATGTAGCCCAGATAGAACAGGAACAGGATCAGGAACGAGGTCAGGCGCGGATCCCAGGCCCACCAGGTGCCCCACATGGGCTGCCCCCAGATGGCGCCGGTGGCCAGCGCGATCAGGGTCATCACGATGCCGATCGGCGCTGCGGCGCGTGCGGCAAGGGCGCTGACATGGTGGCGGCGCACCAGCCAGACCAGCGAGGTGATCAGCATCATCAGCCAGCAATTGATGGCCATCAGCGCCGATGGCACGTGTAGATAGATGATCTTGACGGTCGACCCCTGCTTGTAGTCATCCGGCGTGAAGAAGAACCCCCACACCAGCCCGACGACCAGAAACAGGGCCGAGCTGATCCAGAAGAACGGCAGGACCCGCTCGCTGGTGGCGAGGAACTTGCGCGGGTTGGCGTATTCCCACAGGGCGTTGGCTTTGGCTGCTATCGACATGGGCTCTATCTAGTCCGAGTCGGGGGCGTTCTCAATTGACATTGGTCAACGTGCCCCAATCATCTGAGGTTGATGCGCAGCACCGCCGCGCTGGCAAAAGGCAGAAGGGCGACCGTGGCGGCGGTGATCCCGGCCAGCATCAGCAGCGGGGTCTGGACCTCCATCGCGGTGGCACCACGGCGCGCGACCTCGGCCCCGAAGATCAGCGTTGGTACGTATAGCGGCAGCACCAGCAGCGACAGCAGCAGGCCGCCGCGCTTGAGCCCCACGGTCAGGGCTGCGCCGAAAGTGCCGATCACGCTGAGCGCGGGCGTGCCGATCAGCAGCGAGACGACCAGCCAGCCAAAACCGGGGCCGGGCAGGTTCAGCAGCACACCCAGCACCGGCGCGGCCAGCACCAGCGGCAGGCCGGTGGTGATCCAATGCGCCAGCGCCTTGATCGTGACCACCGATTCTAGCGGCAGCGGCGCGGTGGCCAGCAGATCGAGCGACCCATCCTCCCAATCCAGTGCCAGCAGGCGATCCAGCGACAGCAGGCAGGCCAGCAATGCGCCCAGCCACAGCACCCCCGGCGCGATGGTCGCCAACAGCGAGGATTGCGGACCCACCGAAAACGGCACCAGAACGGTGACGATCAGGAAGAAGGCCAGCCCGAGGCCGAACCCTCCGCCCGCGCGGAAGGACAGTTTCAGGTCACGCAACAGCAGGGCGATCACAGGAAGCCTCCGTCGAAGTCATCCAGCGCCTTGGGGCGCGCCTTGTTGGGGCCGACATCCAGGACCTCACCATCGAGACCCAGGTCGATATGGGTGGCAATCAGGGCCGAGCCGCCCTGCCCCAGATGCGCCCGCACTGCATCGGCGAACATTGCCACGGCGGTCTTGTCCAGTGACACGGTGGGTTCGTCCAGCATCCAGATCGGTCGGCCGGTCACCAGCATTCGGGCCAGACCCAGGCGGCGTTTCTGGCCGGCCGACAGGTTGCCTGCGTGACGATCGGCCAGTTCGTTCAGGGCGAAGGCCTCCAGCGCCGGCTGTATGTCACGCGTGCCAAAGACCGAGGCCCAAAAGGTCAGGTTCTCGGTCACGGTCAGGGTGGGTTTCAGCCCGTCGGAATGGGCGGCATAGGCGATCCGGTCTTCGGCCCCCTCGATCCGGCCCGAGAGCGGCGGTTGCAGACCGGCCAGCGTGCGCAGAAGGGTGGTCTTGCCGATCCCGTTCGGGCCGCGCAGGATCAGCGCCTTGCCCGGGGGCAGCGCGAAACTGAGGCCTTCGAGCACGGGCACACCCCCTCGGGCGATGGCAAGGTCGGTCACGGTCAGTGTCATGAGACCCGCTTATCCGATTGGTTGCGGGGGAAAAAGGACGGATTTGCCGCAGGGCCTTTTGGCGGGGTGGGATGTGAGGGGCCAGATGAAGCGGTCAGACCGGCAACAGGGCCAGAGCGATACGGCGCCCCTCGGACAAAAGCACGTTGTAGGTGCGGCAGGCGGCGGGCGAGTTCATGATCTCGACCCCGATGCCGGCCTCTTCGAGGGTCGACCGCAAATCAGATGGTATGTGAGAAAGATCAGCGCCGGTGCCGATGAACAGAACGTCAACCTGATTGGCCAGCCCTAGAAGGCTCTCGCTGTCCGCAAAACCGCCCCAAGGTCCGGTCCCTCCGGGGCCTGTCAGAACACTGCCTTCGTGAACCTCGCCGCCTATCCGAAAAAATCCCGGCCCATAGCCATCAATCGGAACTGCGTTGGTATATGTGATCTCGTTCAGACGCATGTGATCTTCTATCCCCAAAGCGGCAAGCCCGACAAGGCCGCAGCAGCGATGACTGCATACGCGATCACGCGGTAGACCTGTTCCCTGGCAGGCTGAAACATCCAGCCGCCCAGCCAATTTCCTGCCAGATTCGGAACGGCAAGCGCCAGCCCTAGCCCAACCGTGGACCAGGCCAATTGCCCGAACGCAGCGAGATATCCGAAGATCAGAAAATCAAAGGCCAGAAGGAACAGCAGGATGGTGGCCCGAACAACTGCCACAGGCAACGGGCGAGACATGTAGAACAGGATTACCGCCGGACCCGGAATGCCTGCAACGCCCCCCAAAAAGCCGGCCGCAGCGCCGATGGCAGTTACCATGTTGCGCCGGACTGCGCCGTTGTACCGCAGCCCCGAAACCAGCACGACCAGCATGAACAGGGTCACGAGGCTGACGGCGTAGCGAAAAACCTCAGGCTGGACTCGGGTCAATATCGACAGTCCGACCGGCAGCAAAAGTGCACACCCGACGACAAGTCGCACGAGATCGCGTTTGTCGACATCAACCCAGGCGCGGCGCAGATTGGGAAGTGGCCCGAAGACATCCATGCAGGTCAACGCGATCAAAGCCCCGAACGGACCAAGATAAGGCGTCGACAGCGGCAGAAAGATCAGCGCGGTGCCGAACCCGGAAAACCCTCGAACGATTCCACCCGCGAGGGCTGCAAAAATGATGACAGCCAATCCCGTTGGGGATTGGCCGAACACATCAGGCATCAATATTGGCAAACTGGTTGCCGGCCGTGTTCGATGGCTTGGACCAATCGCGTTTGACCCCCAGCCACAGCAGGATGGTCGAGGCCACGAAAACCGACGAATAGGTCCCTACGATCACGCCCCAGATCATCGCGAAGACGAACCCGCGGATCACGTCACCGCCGAGCACATACAGCGAGACAAGCGCCAGCAACGTGGTGACCGAGGTCATGACGGTTCGGCTGAGCGTTTCATTGATCGAGAGGTTCAGCACCTCTTTCAGGTCCTTCTTCTTGTATTTACGCAGGTTCTCACGCACCCGGTCGAATACGACCACGGTATCGTTCAGCGAGTAACCGACGATTGTCAGAAGCGCGGCGATAATCGCGAGGTCGAAGCGGATCTGCAGCTCGGAAAAAATACCGATCGTCAGCAACACGTCATGCACCAGCGCGGCGACCGCCCCCAACGCGAACTGCCATTCGAACCGCAGCCAGATGTAGACCAGCACCGCTCCGATCGCCAGAACCACAGCAATCACGGCTGTTTGGATCAGCTCGCCCGATACTTTCGGGCCCACGGATTCCACCGAAACGAACTGGATATCTGGGATTACAGCCTGCAAGGCGCCTTCGACTGCCGCGATGGTTTCGGCCGTGACAGATTCGGCACCGTCCTGCGCTTGAATGCGGATCATTGCCACGTTCTCATCAGGCCCGAATGTCGGGTCGAAGATTTCGGTGATGGTGACATCCCCGAGGCCCAGCGGCGCAATGGCGTCGCGGTAAACACCGACATCCAATTCCTGCGTGCTCTGGGTCCGGATCGTGGTACCGCCCCGGAAGTCGATCCCGAAGTTCAAACCTTGGAGCATGAACGAAGCGAATGCGATGACCATCATCAGGCCCGAAATGCCCAGCCAGACCTTCCAGCGGCTGAAGAAATCGAACGAGGTGTTTTCGGGTACAAGTTTCAGTCTCATGTCAAACCTCGATCGTTTTCGGGCGGCGCCGTTCGAACCACATGATGATCATCAGTCGCGTCACGAAGATCGCGGTGAAGACCGACGTCAAAATGCCCAGGCCAAGCGTGATGGCAAAGCCGCGAACCGGGCCACTGCCGATGGCGAACAGGATAACGGCGGTGATGAAAGTCGTGATGTTGGCATCCAGAATGGCCGACAGGGCCTTTTCATAGCCCAGGTCGATTGCCCGAGCAGGACCTTTGGCCGATTTCAGCTCTTCTCGAATACGTTCGAAGATCAGCACATTGGCATCCACCGCCATACCGACCGTCAACACGATCCCGGCAATGCCCGGCAACGTCAGTGTCGCGCCAATCAGTGACAACAGCCCAAAGATCAGCCCGACGTTAATCAGCAAAGCGATGTTGGCGAAGATGCCGAAAAGACCATAGCTGAGCGCCATGAAGATCAAGACCGCTGCAAAAGCGACTGTGGTGGCGACCTTACCCGCGTCGATGCTGTCCTGGCCCAGTTCGGGGCCGATCGTACGTTCTTCGAGGAACTCAAGTCCCGCCGGCAGCGCGCCTGCACGCAGCAGAACAGCAAGGTTCGTGCTTTCTTCGACGGTGAAGTTGCCGGTGATGATGCCGGAACCGCCGGGGATATGGCTTTGGATCACCGGAGCCGAGATCACCTCGTCATCCAGCACGATCGCAAACGGAGCACCGATATTGTCACGGGTGTAATCGCCGAATTTGCGGGCGCCGGATGTGTTGAACCGGAAGCTGACCGCCGGGCGTCCGTTCTGATCGAATGAAGGCTGTGCGTCGACCAATTCCTCGCCCGTCACGACGGGTGCGGATTCGATGGTGTAGTACACGCCGTTTTCGTCGATCGACGGCACGACCTCTTCACCGACGCCGGGCACGACGTCCGGATCGGTGCCGCGGGCCACGACCGGATTGAAGGTCAGTTGTGCCGTGGTACCGATGATGTCCTTCAACTCGCTGGCACTGCCGATCCCGGGCACCTGAATCAGGATCCTGTCGGTGCCCTGACGCTGGATGGTCGGCTCACGAGTGCCAACCTCGTCGATCCGGCGGCGCACGATTTCCAGAGCCTGACGCACCGTTCGATCATCCGAGGAAAGTTTCTCCGCCTCGGACAGTTTTACGATCAGGGTGTCGCCGTCGGCGCTGACTTCGATGTCCGTGGCACCGACGCCGGTCAGCGTCTGCACCTGACGGGCCAGCCCGCGCACCGCTTCCAGAGCGCTTGGCATCCCGTCCGGCTGGCTGATGCGAACGCGAATCTCGTCCGGGGCCGAGGGTTGACGGCGGATGGTTCCGACCGTCGCCCGTTCGTCCCGCAGGGCATCACGAACTTCTGGCCACATGGCCTCCATCCGGGTCTCGTAGACATCGCCAACCTGAACTTCGGCCAACAGATGCGCCCCACCGCGAAGATCAAGCCCCAGGTTGACCAATGACGACGGCAGCCAATCGGGCCATTGCCCCGCTTGCGCCTGCATCTCGGGCGTGTCGATGCCCAGTTCGATGGCGGCCTTGGCGTCGTTCGATTGTTCGACCCGCGTGTAAAACGCGTTCGGCAGGGCCATCAGCAGGCCAACCACGCAGACCAGCCAGATCAGGACCCGTTTCCAGGTATCAATTTGCAGCATTACCCTGCCTTTTCAGGAAGTTGCGACGCGAAATTACTTCGCCGGTTCGGTCTTGTTCAGCACCTGAGCGATGGTCGACTTGACCACACGAACCCGGACGCCGTCCGCGATCTCGACCTCGATCTCGTTTTCGCCTTCCTTGACCTTCGACACTTTGCCGATGAGGCCACCCTGAGTGACGACCTGATCGCCGCGGCGCACTGCTTCGACCATGGCCTGATGTTCCTTCATCTTCTTCTGCTGCGGACGGATCAGCAGGAAGTACATGATCGCGAAGATCAGGATGAGCGGGAGAAACTGGGCGATTGCGCCACCTTCCATGGGACATTCCTTTTTTCTTGAGGTCGCGGAGTGAGCACCGCGAATTTGCCGGGAAACTATGCCTTGAAATCAACCTTTGCAAGCGATGGCCGACTTGGCATGCCGTGCAACAGTGTCACGATCCCCGAAGATGATGAATTACACCGCAGATATCCACTAGGATGGTGCGGGGCTTTGGGTATAGTCAAAGTCAGGGAGGACCCATGCGGAGTTTCGTCAAGACCCCATTTCCATTGGGTGTTTTGCTGTCCATGCTGTTTGCGGCTTGGGCCTTTTCGGTGCCTGTCATGGCGCAGGATGCCCCGCAGGACGGACCCGAAGCCGACAGCGCCGCCGCCGAGACCTTCATGGCTCCGGTCATCGTTGACGGCGACACCTTGTTCCACATTCGAGGCTCCAGCGCCCTGCCCGCGCCGGAAAGGGCCGAGAACATTCAGGACGCGATCATCAAGGTCGCCGAATCCTCTGATGCCACGGATGTCGACATCACCTACCAGGACACCGAGATAGGCACCCGCATTCTGGCGGACGGGCAGATGGTCACCATCGTTACCGAGGCCGATGCCGAGCTGGAGCAGATGGAACTGAGCGTCCTGACGGTCTTGCATGGCGACGCCATCCGTGACGCGATCATGGCTTACCGGGCAAACCGCACGGACGAGGCACGTGTGTCCGGTGCGATCGAAGCGGCGGCGTGGACGTTGGGGTTCATCGTCTTCGTCCTGGTGATCCTGTGGCTGCACAGGCGCATTCGGCGACGCACGCTGATCTTTGTCCGGCGATACCTTAGGGACGTGGAGGAAGCCACCGCGAAAAGTGTACAGGCCGAGGCGATTGCCGCACTGATCCGATACGGACTGAACTTTGGCCTGCTGATCATCTTCTTTCTGGGTTTCTATTACTATCTGTCGTTCGTCCTGCTGGCATTTGCCGAGTCGCGGTACTTTGCGCAGCTGCTACTGACCTACCTGACCGAACCGGTTCTGCTGATCTTCCGGGGTATCCTCAGCTACATCCCGAACATGATCATGCTGGCATTGATCGCCTGGGTGACGATGTACATCATCAAAGGCATGCGGGTGTTCTTCGACGCGGTCGAGGCCGGCACTTTCGACATGGGCGATTTCGAGAAACACTGGGTCAATCCCACGTTCAATATCGCGCGTGTCGTGGTGATCCTGATCGCCCTTGTCTTTGCGGTTCCCTACATTCCGGGCTCGGATTCGGCGGCCTTTCAGGGTCTGACCATCCTGGTTGGCGCAATGCTCTCTCTTGGCGCGAACTCGGTTGTCAGCAACATGCTGGCTGGACTGTTCGTAATCTATCGCCGGTCGACCTCGATCGGTGACCGCATCCAAATCGGTGAACACATCGGTGATGTGGTGCAGATCAAACTTATGGAAACCCACCTGAAGTCCATCAAGAACGAGCTGATCTCGATCCCCAACGCCCAATTGATGAACTCGGACGTGGTCAATTTTTCCAAGCAGACCGACGGCAAGGGACTGCTTTTGCACACGACCGTTGGGATCGGCTATGAAGAGCCCCCCGAAAAGGTCGAGGCCATGCTGATCGAGGCAGCCCGTCGCACCGATGGGCTTCGCGCCCGCCCCGAGCCCTTTGTCCTGTGGACCGCGCTGGCCGATTACGCGATCAATTACCAGATCAACGCCTACACGACCCGTGGCAACTCGATCCCGCGGATCAAGTCCGACCTGCACCGCAACATCGTTGAAGTGTTCAACGAGAACGGTGTTCAGATCATGACGCCGTCCTACGTTGCCGACCCTCCCGAGCCGAAGATCCCGACCCATCCATGGGACGGTCGACTGGCACATGACACGGTTGAAGACACGGACAACTAGGCCGTTTTTCCAACCCGGTGCTACACCCTGCCCGTCAGATGGTGCATAAGCGGCCCTAGTGATTCATTTGCCAAGGATCTGACCTATGCACGACATCCGCGCAATTCGCGAAAACCCAGCAGCTTTCGACGCCGCGCTCGCGCGCCGGGGGGAAGCTCCGGTATCGTCAGACCTGCTGCGCCTGGATGAAAGCCGCCGGGCAAAGATCCTGGCAGCCGAAACGGCCCAGGCCGAACAGAACAAGGCCAGCAAGGAAGTCGGCGCAGCCAAGGCGCGCGGCGACGAAGCCGAGTTCGAGCGTCTTCGGGCACTTGTGGCCGAGAAAAAGGCCGAAATCGCCCGTATGCAGACCGAGGCCAAGGATATCGACGCCCTTCTGACTGACCAGTTGGTTCGCATCCCGAACCTGCCGGCCGAGGACGTACCCGACGGCAAAGACGAGAATGACAATGTCGAAGTTAAACGCTGGGGCACGCCGCGGGACTATGACTTTGAACCGAAAGAACACTTCGAGATCGCCTCGGTTCAGAACGGCATGGATTTCGAAACCGCGGCCAAACTGGCAGGATCTCGTTTCGTGCTGCTGTCGGGCGGTGTGGCGCGCATTCACCGGGCGCTCGCGCAGTTCATGCTGGATACGCATACCAACGAGAACGGTCTGACCGAAGTGAACGGCCCGGTTCTGGTGCTCTCCGAGATGATGCAGGGCACCGGCCAGCTGCCGAAGTTCGGCGAAGACAGCTACCAAACCCGCGAGGGGTGGTGGCTGATCCCGACCTCCGAGGTGTCGCTGACCAACATCGTCAACAATTGCGTCATCGAGGAAAGCTATCTGCCGCGCCGCTACACGGCACATTCGCTGTGCTTCCGCTCCGAGGCGGGCTCGGCCGGCAAGGACACGCGCGGCATGCTGCGCCAGCACCAGTTCGAAAAGGTCGAAATGGTTTCGGTCACGCATCCCGACAAATCGGACGACGAACAGCAGCGCATGCTGCGCTGTGCCGAAGGCATCCTGGAAAAGCTGGGCATTCCTTATCGTACCGTCGTCTTGTGCACCGGCGACATGGGGTTTGGCGCGCGCCGGACCTTCGACATCGAGGCCTGGCTGCCCGGCCAGAACACCTATCGCGAGATCAGCTCGGTTTCGACCTGCGGAGATTTCCAGGCCCGTCGCATGAATGCGCGCTTCCGGCCTGAAGGTGGGGGCAAACCTGAATTCGTGCACACGCTGAACGGATCGGGCCTGGCTGTGGGTCGCTGTTTGATTGCGGTTCTGGAAAACGGCCAGAACGCCGATGGCACCGTGACCTTGCCCGAGGTTCTTTCGCCGTATCTTGGCGGCAAGCTGACCCTGCAGGCTGACGGCACGCTGGCGTAACCTTTGGCGGTCACCCCAGCCGCGACCGCATTGCTTCAGATCAAGGCAAGGAAGTGACTAATTCTTTGCCTTTTTCTTGGCCTTCTTGTCCTTTTTGTCTTTCTTGGACTTACCGTCGGCCTTCTCTTTTGCCTTCTTGGACTTCTTGTCTTTTTTCGACTTGGCCTTGGATTTTATCTTTTCCTTCGCCTTCGAGATCGCCGCTTCCATCTCTTTCTTTTTCTTTGCTGCCTTTTCGGCCTTGGCTTTGGCCTTGGCCTTCTTCCGGGCCTTGGCCTCTGCTTCGGCTTTCTCGGCTGCCACCTTGGCCTCTGCGTCGGCCTTGCGCGCAGCAGCTGAGGTCCGAGATTGCGCCGTCTGGCGCGTTGGGGCCTTCGGTGGTCGGGTCTTAGCCACGGGTGCAGCGCCGGAGGTGGCCTGTTTGGCGGCGGCGATCAATCCGGGCGCCCGGCGCGCTCCGATACCGGGAACGGCGACCAGCACAGCCGGCTTGGCCCTAGCCAGGTCCTCGGCCGTCTTGAAGCCATTGTCGTTGAGAGCGCGGCCAAGTGCTTCTCCGATGCCGCGAATCTTGGTCACCGCTGTCATTCCAAAACTCCTAAACGATCCAACTTAAAAACTACGTCCGGTAGGCGGCAAGACAAGGCCTCGGTCTGCACAACCTTTGGAGAACCGCCTTTAACTGCCCCGTGCCAGCTCACCGGTTTCACCCTGTCGCGGAAAGGGAACCAGCCGCTTGGCATCTTCATCCCACAGCTTCAGGTTCAGCGCGGCCACCGCCTCGGGAAATTTGATCCGGCGGGGTGTGTATTCGGGTGGCAAGTTGTAGTGACAGGCGCGCAGCCGGTAGGACGGAATGCGCGCATTGAAATGGTGGATGTCATGCAGCGTGATGCAGGCGACCGCATTGTCGAACCACCATCCGAAATCCAGCGCTGACGAACCCTGAAGCGCCGCCAGTTGCGGGTCCAGATCCGGGCGGCGATCCCAGTAGGTGTCCTCGAAGTTGTGCTGAAGATACACCAGAAACACACCCAGCATTCCGCCGAGAAACGAAAAGGCCAGCCAGACGAGTATGCCTGTCATGCCAGCAATCCAATACAACAAACCTAGGAAAACCACGATGGACAGGTTGTGCAGCACGACCCCGCGGACACCGAACCGCACCGTGTTTTTGGGCCAGCGATAGCGGATGAAATACGTGAACAGGGCCCCGACCGGCACCAAGATGAAGGGATTGCGGTAAAGCCTGTAGAACAGACGGGTTTTCCAATCCGCTTCATTCCATTCCCGCAAGGTCATCGTGTTGATTTCACCGGTCTCCCGATGTTCGAGATTGCCGATGCCTGCGTGATGCAGATTGTGGTTCTGTTTCATCACTTCGAACGGAGCGAAGGTGAACGGCGACAGCACGTGGCCAGCCCATTCATTCTGCCGTCGGGTTTCGAACAGCGAATGATGACCGCAATCATGCTGAAGAACATAGAGACGCACTGCCGAAAAGGCGAACACGATCCCGGCCGGGATCATGATGAACCACTGATCCACATAGACGATCGCCAGCGTCAGCGATGCGAAATACACCACGAACGTCCCGAAATAGCTGAGCGCGGCCAGCCGGTTGTCCTGCACCGCGTACTGTCTCGTATATTCTCTCAGGTCCATCCAGCCCGCTCCCCACGATGGTCCGGTTCAATAGTCCTTGCGAAATTTTGCACGTCACAGGCACGCGCAAACCGCGCGCGAAATGAATGCACGCATGCGAATGCTAGCGCGATGCTTGGGGGCTGTCACGCCCCAAGCCCGAAAATGCTGAAAATTGGCGCAGTTACGCCTTGCCCTTGAGATGTTTGGCCAGCGCACCCGCATTTTTCTTGCGGCGCCCCTTGTAGGGGTTCTTGTCCCCCTGGCCGCGCAGCGTCAGCCGGATCGGGGTTCCGGGCATGTCGAAATCCTCGCGCAGACCGTTGACCAGATACCGCGAGTAGCTTTCCGGCATCTTGTCCGGGTGCGAGCACATGACGACAAAACCCGGCGGGCGCGTCTTTGCCTGAGTCATATAGCGCAGCTTGATCCTGCGCCCCTGGGGGGCTGGCGGTGGGTGCTGCTCCAACATGGCGGTCAGCCAGCGGTTCAAGGCCGCGGTGGGAACCCGACGGTTCCACACATCGTGGGCGCGCAGGATCGCATCACGCAGCCGCTCCAACCCCCTGCCCGTCTTGGCCGACACGGTCACAAGAGGCGCGCCGCGCAGTTGGGGAAGCAGGCGTTCGAACGAGGTTTTGAGCTCGCGCAACTTCTCCTGCTTGTTATCCTCGACATCCCACTTGTTCACCGCGATCACCACGGCACGTCCTTCACGCTCGGCCAGATCGGCAATGCGCAGGTCCTGCTGCTCGAACGGGATCGCCGCATCCAGCAGGACAACCACGACTTCGGCGAACTTGACGGCGCGCAGGCCGTCCGACACCGAGAGTTTCTCGAGCTTTTCCTGTACCTTGGCCTTTTTGCGCATACCGGCGGTGTCAAAGATGCGCATGGGGGTGCCACCCCAGTCCAACTTCAGACTGATGGCGTCACGGGTAATGCCGGCCTCGGGACCGGTCAGAAGACGATCTTCACCCAGGATCTTGTTGATCAGCGTGGACTTGCCCGCATTCGGACGCCCGACAACGGCCACCTGCAGCGGCTTGTCCGGCGTAATTGCAGGGGCTTCGCCTTCGGTTTCCCCATCCTCGTCCAGATCGATATCCGTTTGCGGAACGTCCTCTGGCTGCTTTTCTTCCATGGCGTCAGCCAAAGGCATCAACGCCGCATAAAGGTCAGTCATGCCTTCGCCATGCTCGCCCGAAAGGCGGATCGGCTCGCCCAGACCCAGGTTGTACGCCTCGAGCACACCGGCATCCGCCGCCGCCCCCTCGGCCTTGTTGGCCGCCAGGATCACATGCTTGGACCGCTTGCGAAGAATCTCGGCAAACATCTCGTCGGTCGGGGTCAGGCCCACACGGGCGTCGATCATGAACAGGCAGACATCGGCCATGTCCACGGCACGCTCGGTCAGGCGCCGCATCCGGCCCTGCAGGCTGTCGTCGGTGGCATCCTCCAGCCCGGCCGTGTCGATCACGGTAAAGCGCAAGTCACCCAGCCGCCCTTCGCCCTCACGCAGATCGCGGGTAACGCCGGGCTGGTCGTCCACCAGCGCAAGGCGCTTGCCCACAAGGCGATTGAACAGGGTGGATTTGCCCACATTGGGGCGCCCCACGATGGCGAGGGTCAAAGACATGATACTCAACTTTCAAGACTCAGACGCGTCCTTTAACGCATCTCGTCGTCAACGGAAAGCGTGCAGTTGCCCTTTGGTCGAAACCACGTAGAGGGTCTGGTTCGCAACCACCGGTGCCGTTGTCGCCCCACCCGGAACCTCGACCTGATGCACCAGCGTGCCGTCGACAGGGTTGTAGAACCGCAGATAACCGTCGTTCGAGCCGATGACGATGCGTCCACCCGCCATGATGGGGCCGTAATGCGCAAAGATCGGTCCGCGACGGTTGGGCTTGTCCTTGACGAAGCCCGGCAGGTCGATGGCCCAGACCACAGACCCGTCTGATACGTCCAACCGCACCAACTGGCTGCGGTCGCTGATCAGGAATACGCTGTTGCCGACCGGCCAGACGGTATCGACCGCGCCTTCGAAAGCGGTCCAGATCCGTTCGCCCGAGCTGGCGTCGAAGGCGACCGTGCGTCCTGAGTGGTTGCCGATGTAGATCGAATTTCCGGATACGATCGGGCCGCCCGTCACATCCACGATCTGCGCTGCGGCCCGCCCCCTGCGGCCGCCGGCGACCGACGCGTTCCAGCGACGGATACCGCCTTTGCGGAAAGCGGCCGCCACATCACCGGACCCAAACGCAAAGACTGCAAACTCGTTCGCCAATACCGGCGCCGGAGCTCCCAGGACATTGCCGACGCTGGGCGTGCCCTCGATCTGCCAGGCAATGCGCCCGTCCTTTGCATCAACCGCCCAGCCAGTCTGATCCCCCGCCACAAGGTAAAGCAGGCCGCCAGATACCAGCGGCGCTCCGCTACCGGTCGCGTTCAGTTTCTTTTGCCAGCGAATACCGCCGGTGCGCGCATCCAGAGCGGTCAGACGGCCGAAACCGGACGAAACGTACAACGTGTTGTCTGCATAGGCGATGCCGCCCCCGGTTGCCTGCTCTTCGCCATCCGTGGCCGGGACCAGGTTTGTGCTCCAGACCAGTTGCCCCTGAGGAGAAACCGCGGAAACGGTTGCCGCCGCGTCCAAGGTGTAGATTAGGCCACCTGCGACAACCGGATCAGCAGTGATCCTTTGTTTGCGCCCGTCGCCGGCCCCGATCGAGGTTGACCAGATGCGCTGCGGCGCGGGGCTGAGCGCCGCGTTGGTGGTACGGAAAGCCGCGGTTCCCGGGCTCTGCGACCATTCGGCATTGCGCTTTGCGGCCGGCAGGCTGATCGGTTTGGCACCGGTTGTCTGAACGGTTTCCAGATCCTGGGCCGGGCGGATGTCTTCACGCTCGCCCGGCAGGATCACTTCGGGTTCCTCGCAGGCGCTCAGCGCCGTCAGCGCCAGGGCTGCGACCGGCAAACCAAATCGGGAAAATAATCTTTTTTCCATGAAACTCCGAACTCGCCTGTCTTGGTTCACTGAAATGGGCCGCGTATCAACCCTGCTGTGCGGTGATCGGTTCGGGCGTTCCGCCCAGCGCGACGATCAATTGGGTTGCACGCTGCTGGATGTCGGCACTGACCTCTGCATCCTGACGGATGGCCTGCAGACGTTCCAGCGCGGCCTGAGTGTCACCATCGGTGAGGTCGATCAGGGCCAGTTGCTCCTCTGCCAACAGACGCAGCGGCGCGCCCGGAGCGGCCAGCGACTCGAACTGTTGCCGGAGCTCGGCGGCGGGCATGGTTTCGGACTGCAACAACAGGGCCTTGAATGCAGCGATCGAGCGGTAGATTTCCGGCAGATCACCCTGAACAGCAATCGCGTTCAGCTGTTCAACGGCCTGTTCGGCCGATCCCGACTCGGACAATGCGCCCGAGAGGAGAAAGCCCAAAACAGCCTGCTCGCCGGCCGAATTGGCCGTGACCTGCGCCAACGCACCGGCACGTGCGGAAGCGTCGTTCAGCTGCATCGCGGCCAGAATATCGTCGCCCAGCTTCTGCGCCTGACTGGCGTCGCGCGCCTTGCGATATTCATTGAAAGCCGCACCGCCCACGATCAGAACAACGGCCAGAACACCGACCCAGCCCCATCGACGCAGCTGCAGGTAAAGCCGGTCGCGGCGCACCTCCTCGGTGACCTCATCAATGAAACTGTCGACGTCGCTCATTCCTGCCCCCGGGCGTTGCATTCAGCTTTCTGGCGCCATGTCATACCCCGGCGCCATCAGCAAGCCAAGTACCCGAAATGCACAATTGCTCAGCGTCAGGGCGCTCTTGCGAAAAAAATCAAACCAAACTATTCAGTTCAGTATGGACTTCGCGCACGCACGCCCCCATGTCATTGCGTGCCCACCGGCATTTGTGCGGACATAATATTTTAAGGAGAATGACGGCATGCGATTGATATCCCTCGTCAACGCCGCATTGGTTATCGTTGCATTGTATTTCGTGGTTTTCGAGCGCGATGCCCTGTTTGCATTTGCCGGTCGCGAAGATGCTGCGAGCCAGTCTGACGCTGGCGCTGAGGCAAACGACGCCTCGGCCGTGCAGGCCGTTGGGGTTGTTGCGTTGCGCTCCACTGCGCGCGAAATCGACAGCGCCGTTTTGCTGCGCGGTGAAACCAAAGCAATCCGTCAGGTCGAAGTTTTGGCGGAAACCACGTCAACCGTCATTTCGGAACCCAAGCGTAAGGGCACCTTCGTCGAGGCCGGCGATCTGCTGTGCGAATTGGATCCCGGCTCACGCCCGGCACAGCTGGCCCAAGCCAAAGCCGCCAAGCTGGAGGCGGAAAGCCGTGTGCCCGAAGCCGAAGCACGGCTGGAGGAAGCGCATGCGCGCGTTGCCGAGGCCGAAATAAACCTGATTGCAGCCCGCAAACTGTCGGAAACTGGCTTCGGCTCCGAAACCCGGCGGATCGCGGCCGAGGCCGAGATGAGTACCGCAAAGGCCGGTATCAAGGCGGCCGAGGCCGAGTTGAAGGCTACGGAGGCGGGCATCGAGGCTGCGGAAGCGGCGGTTTCGGCTGCCGAACTGGAATTGGATCGCATCACCATCGAGGCCCCGTTTCAGGGCCTTCTGGAAAGCGATGCCGCCGAATTGGGCAGTCTGATGCAGCCCGGATCGTTGTGCGCGACCGTGATCCAGCTTGATCCGATCAAGCTGGTCGGCTTTGTTCCCGAAACCGAAGTGAACCGTGTCACCGTCGGCGCTCCGGCGCAGGCACAACTGGTGACCGGATTGCAGGTCGAGGGCCGTGTGACCTTCCTCAGCCGTTCGGCGGACGAAACCACACGCACGTTCGAGGTGGAAGTCACCGTCCCGAACCCCGAGCTTCTGATCCGGGACGGGCAGACCGCAAGCATCCGCATCGCGGCCGAAGGCGCCAAGGCTCACCTGCTGCCGCAATCGGCGTTGACGCTGAACAACGAAGGCCAGCTAGGCGTTCGGACGGTCGGAGCCGGTAATATCGTCGATTTCGTACCCATCCGACTGTTGCGCGATACGGCCGACGGTGTTTGGGTCGGCGGTCTTGCGGAAACCGTAGACATCATCGTGGTCGGACAAGAGTTCGTGACTGCGGGTGTGGTCGTAGCGCCCACCTATAAGGACGTTTCCCAATGACGGGCATAGTCAGCTGGGCCGCCGACAGGGCCCGAATGGTTCTGGCATTCATTGCCATCTCGCTGATCATCGGCGGGTTTGCCTATGTCAGCCTGCCCAAAGAAGGCGAGCCGGACATCGAGATTCCGGCCCTGTTCGTGTCGGTTCAGTTTCCGGGCATTTCGGCCGAAGACAGTGAAAACCTGCTGATCAAGCCGATGGAAACCGAGCTTGCGGATCTGGACGGCCTGAAAGAGATGACCGCCACCGCCGCCGAGGGCTATGCGGGTATCGCGCTTGAGTTCGACTTTGGCTGGGACAAGACAGCCATTACCGCTGACGTGCGCGACGCGATGAACAGTGCACAGGCCGACTTTCCCGAAGGCGCCGAGCAATACACGCTGACCGAGATCAACTTCTCGGAATTCCCGATCGTCATCGTGAACCTGTCGGGTGCCGTGCCCGAACGCACGATGGCGCGGGTCGCCAAGGACCTCCAGGATGAGCTAGGGGCGCTGGATTCGGTCCTTGAGGCCGGGATCGCCGGCAATCGCGATGAAATGCTGGAAGTGGTCATCGATCCGCTGCGGCTTGAGGCGTACAACGTCACCGCGGCCGAACTGATCAGCGTCGTTCAGAACAACAACCAGCTGATCGCCGCTGGTGAGGTCGAGACCGAACAGGGTGCGTTTTCGGTCAAGATTCCTTCGTCCTTCAAGACCGCACAGGATGTCTACGGACTGCCGATCAAGGTCAACGGCGACCGGGTCGTGACTTTGGGCGAACTGGCCGAGATCAACTACACCTTCGAAGACCGCGAAGGGACCGCCCGCTTCAACGGCGAACCGACCGTGGCGCTGCAGGTCGTCAAACGCAAGGGTTTCAACCTGATCGACACCGTGGCCCAGGTGAAAGAGACTGTCGCCAAGGCCGAGACCAAGTGGCCGGCCGAGCTGCAGGCTGCCGTGAATGTCGGCACGTCGAATGACCAGAGCCGCATCGTCGGCTCGATGGTCAGCCAGCTGGAAGGTTCGGTCCTGACAGCCATCGCGCTTGTGATGATCGTGGTACTGGCTTCGCTGGGTACCCGTGCGGCACTGCTGGTGGGCTTCGCGATTCCGACCTCGTTCCTGTTGTGTTTCGCGTTTCTGGCCATCATGGGGGTCAGCATCTCGAACATCGTCATGTTCGGCCTGATCCTGGCCGTGGGGATGCTGGTCGATGGCGCCATCGTGGTCGTGGAGTATGCCGACAAACGCATCAAGGAAGGCGTCGGCCCGATGCACGCCTATGTCGAGGCAGCCCAGCGGATGTTCTGGCCCATCGTCTCGTCAACCGCTACGACGCTGTGCGCCTTTCTGCCCATGCTGTTCTGGCCGGGCATTCCGGGTGAATTCATGGGGATGCTGCCGGTCACGCTGATCTTCGTTCTGTCGGCCTCGCTGATCGTGGCGCTGATCTACCTGCCGGTGATGGGCGGTGTCTCGGGCCGGTTGAGCCGCGTGTTCGACCGCAGCTCGGATTGGTTGCGCGCGCGGACGCCGTGGTGGGTGCGTGCCGTCTTGGTTCCGCCGTCGGTCTACATGATCTTCCTGGGCGCAATGCAGCTGCTGAACCCCACGTATCTACTGCCGGAAGGCGCAGGCGGTGGGTTCTTGCTGGGCGCGGTTCTGTTCCTGTTCGGCGCCTTCGCCGGATCGGTCACGCTGAGCGCAGCCCGGATCGAGCGCAAGCCGGACGAACGTGTCCACACGGCCAAGGAACATACGCCCTTCGGTTATGTCATCAAGTTCTTGGTCGGCAATCCGATCATGCCGATCGTCTCGATCGTGGCAGTAGGCTTTGCGGTGATGACGGTGATGACCATGTACGGTCAGAACAACCGCGGTGTTGAATTCTTCGTCGAAAGCGAGCCGGAACAGGCCACCGCCTATGTCCGCGCACGGGGCAACCTGTCGCTGGCCGAAAAGGACGCGCTGGTTTTCGAGGCCGAACAGGTGATCAGCCAGCATCCGGCAGTGATCAACGTGTTCTCGTTCGCCGGTGAAGGCGGCCTGAACCAGAACAACGGTGGGGCGCAGGCTCCGGCGGACACGGTGGGCCGCGTGCAGTTCGAGATCATCCCGTGGGAGGATCGCCCGAACGTGTCAGAACCTGTCGCAGGCGGATTGTTCGACAAGCACACCGTCGCGCCCGAGTATGACGGCGATTTCGTGATCGAGCAGTTGAACGCCGAGCTTGCCAAGCTGCCGGGTTTCGTTGTCGAGATCCTGCCGCTGGAACAAGGTCCGGCCTCGGCTAAGCCCGTGCACCTGCGGATCAAGGGCGACAACTGGGATGACCTGACCCGCGCCACACTGACCGCGCGCGAGGTGTTTGAAAACACCCCGGGCCTGATCAAGATCGAGGACACCCTGCCCTTGCCCGGTATCGACTGGCAGATCGACGTCGACGTGGCCAAGGCAGGACGGTTCGGGGCCGACGTGGCAACCGTGGGCGCGATGGTGCAGTTGGTGACCCGTGGCATCCTGCTGGGCGAAATGCGCCCCGAAAGCGTGGATGAAGAGATCGAGATCCGCGTCCGCCTGCCCGATCAGGATCGGGTCCTGTCCACGTTGGATACGCTCAAGGTGCGTACTCCGGACGGGCTGGTGCCCTTGTCGAACTTCATCACCCGCAAACCGGTGGCAAAGCTGGCCGAAATCAACCGCGTGGATCAAGAGCGCTATTACGACGTCAAGGCCGACGTGGAGTCCGGTCTGAGCAAAGTGGTGATCGACACCCCGGATGGAGAACAGCGGCTGGCCGTGGTGCGCGAAGTGACCGAAGGCTCGGAACCCGAAGGTGCGACGATCAACGGTGCCGATGGTACGGCCTATACTCTGGTTCAGTTGACCGGTGCGGACAGCTTGCAGGAGGTGCAGGCCGCTATTGATGACGGCGACGCCCGCCTGACGCTGATCAACCCGAACGAGCGGATCGCGGTACTGACCGAGTGGCTGGACACTCAGCCCTTTGCCAACACGATCACCTGGGAATGGACCGGAGACCAGGAAGACCAAGCCGAGAGCCAGGCCTTCCTCTCCAGCGCCTTTCTGGCCGCGCTGGGTCTGATGTTCGTGATCCTGTTGGCGCAGTTCAACTCGTTCTACAACTCGGTGCTGGTGCTGCTGGCGGTGGTTCTGTCCACCACCGGGGTGCTGATCGGGATGATGGTGATGCAACAGCCCTTCTCGATCATCATGACCGGCACCGGCATCGTGGCGCTGGCGGGGATCGTGGTGAACAACAACATCGTTCTGATCGACACCTATCAGGAATACAGCCGCTACATGCCCCGGATCGACGCCATCGTGCGCACGGCCGAGGCGCGGATCCGTCCGGTTCTGCTGACCACCCTGACCACGATGGCCGGCCTGACACCGATGATGTTCGGCCTGTCGCTGGACTTCATCAATGGCGGCTATTCCATCGACAGCCCCACCGCTCTGTGGTGGAAGCAGCTGGCGACGGCAGTGGTGTTTGGCCTGGGGATCGCCACGGTTCTGACGCTGATCGTGACGCCCTCGTTCCTGGCGTTGCGGGTGTGGGTGACCACCTATGCCATATGGCTGGGCAAACTGTTGGCCCGCGTGACCGCCGGCCGTTCCAGCCAGATCGCGCAGGATATGGCGATCGGAGACTCGGCCCGCCGGATGCAGGCGACGGAAATCGTCTGGACCGAGGATGAGGCTGCAGATGCCGAGGAAAGCCCGGGCGACACACCGGGGCATCCGCTCAAAGCGGCGGAGTAACAAAAAAAACGGGCCGGTACAGCCGGCCCGTTTTCGTTTGAGACCTTAGCCGCAGAGGTTTCAGGCCGCCTGCGTATCCGACTGCTGGCGGTTCCACAGCTGGGCATAGCGCCCTTCACGGCGCAGCAACTCGTCGTGGGTGCCTTGCTCGATGATTTCGCCCTTTTCCAGAACGACGATCTGGTCGGCCTCGGCAATCGTGCTCAGGCGGTGGGCGATGGTGATCACCGTACGCCCCTCGCCTGCGCGGGCCAGGGCATCCTTGATGTCCTGCTCGGTGTCGGTATCCAGCGCGCTCGTGGCCTCGTCCAACAGCAGGATCGGCGGGTTCTTCAACAGCGTCCGCGCAATGCCCACGCGCTGCTTCTCGCCGCCAGACAGCTTCAGGCCACGCTCACCCACCTTGGTCTCGTACCCCTCGGGCAGAGAGGTGATGAAGTCGTGGATCTGAGCGGCCCTTGCGGCGGCTTCGATCTCGGACTGCGAGGCCCCCTCGCGGCCATAGGCGATGTTGTACCGGATAGTGTCGTTGAACAGCACTGTATCCTGCGGCACCACGCCGATGGCGGCGTGCAGGCTTTCCTGCGTCACGTCGCGCACATCCTGCCCGTCGATCCGCAACGCGCCCTGGGTCACGTCGTAGAACCGGAACAGCAACCGACCGATGGTGGATTTGCCCGAGCCGGTCGCGCCCACGATGGCCACGGTCTGCCCCCCCGGCACCACCAGAGAGACGCCGCGCAGGATCTCGCGGTCCGGGTCATAGCCGAAATGCACATCGTCCAGTTCGACCCGGCCTTCGGTAATCTGCAGCGGTTTGGCGTCTGGCTTGTCCACTACCTCGGCCGGCTGCTCCAGCAGCTGGAACATCTGGCCCATATCAACCAAGGCCTGCCGGATCTCGCGATAGACGGTGCCCAGAAAGTTCAACGGCACGGTGATCTGGATCATGTAGGCGTTGACCATCACGAAATCGCCTACCGTCAACTGCCCGTTCTGAACGCCGATCGCGGCCAGAACCATCACTCCGATCAGGCCACAAGTGATCAGGAAGGACTGACCAAAATTCAGGAAGGCCAGCGAGTATGCCGTTTTCAACGCGGCCTGCGCATAGGCCTTCATCGACACGTCATATCGTTCAGCTTCGCGCTGTTCGGCGTTGAAATACTTGACGGTTTCGAAATTCAGCAGGCTGTCGATGGCGCGCTGGTTGGCCTCGGTATCCTGGTCATTCATCTCGCGCCGCAGCTTCACGCGCCATTCGGTGACCGTGAAGGTGAACCAGATGTACAGCGCGATGGTGACGGCCACCACGACCAGGTACCAGACGTCGAACAGCCACATCAGAACCACCGCCACCAGCAGCAGTTCAAGGATCAGAGGGCCGATCGAAAACAGGAGAAAGCGCAGCAGGAACTCCACGCCCTTGACCCCGCGCTCGATGATCCGGCTGAGGCCGCCTGTCCGGCGGGTCACATGATAGCGCATCGAGAGCTGGTGGATGTGCTGGAAGGTTTCCAGCGCCAGCGCCCGCAGCGCGCGTTGCCCCACCGGCGCGAACAGCGCATCGCGCAACTGCTGGAACCCCACCGTCATCATCCGCGCCACGCCATAGGCCACGGTCAGCCCTACGGCGCCCAGCGCCAAAGGCGGCACGCCCTCGCCCGCCAACGCGTCAACCGCGCCTTTGTACAGGATCGGCGTATAGACCGCGATCAACTTCGCAAGAACCAGCATGGCCATCGCGAAGACCACCCGCCGTTTGACCCACGGCTCATCTTCGGGCCACAGGTACGGAGCCACTTTTCGGATGGTCAGCCAACCCGACTTGCGTTCGTCCATCTGTGGCATGTCTGCGGAATGCATAGGCGCAAGTCTTCTCATGTCTGACCCGGAAAGCTTCGAGGCCGGGCGAAAACCCGGCCCCGCAAGACCTAAGCCTTTATTCCGGGATGGTGAAGACCTGGCCCGGATAAATCAGGTCGGGGTCGCGGATCAGGTCGCGGTTCGCATCGAACAGGCGGACATACAGAACACCGTCGCCAAAACGCTCTCGCGAGATCGCCCACAGGGTATCGCCCTTTTGCACGGTAACGGACCGGATCGGCGTGCTCTGGTCGGCGCCCGGCACCGCATCCTGCGCCTCGGCCGCCTGCAGAACTTCAACCGGCTCGCGCTTGAACGGCGTTTCCAGACGGCTCAGCACCGTTCCGTCCGTGTCGACTTCGTCAACGCGCAGCGTATAGACACCGGGATCGACTTCTTGGATTTCCCCGCGCCAATCACCGTCCTGCCCTGGCGTGATATCGGCCACCAGCTTGTTGTTCAGATAGAGCCGAACCGCAGCACCCTCGGACACACGGCCGGACAATTGGACATCGCCAGCGTCGGAATAGCCGATCGTATCAAGCGCAACCTGCTCGGGCGACGCGTCTTCGGACGACGGCGACTGGACAAGCTCAACCCCTTCCTCACCGGACCGCAAAACGGCCACCTGCTGGCTTTCGCTGGATTGAGTCTCGGTCGTGGCCTCGGGTGAGGTTGCTTCTTCGTCCTGCGCCCCGGAAACGGTCTCGTCCGCTTGCGCGACCTCGGTGTCCTCTGCGACTGCGGCCGCAGACGGCTGTTCCGCCGTTTCGTCCTGCGCTTCGGTGTCCGTGCTGGCGACTTGCTCGTCCTTAGCGGGTGGCGCAGGCGGCTTGGGCAACGCGGCAATCAGATAGTCATCCGATTGCGCAGACCGGGTACCGTCACCGGCTTCAAGAACCAGACCTCGCGCGGCCTCGCTGAAGGGGATGGTGACGAACTCGGCGAACTGGCCGCTGCCATCGACCGTGAAGCTGTGGATCGGCTCGCCATCCAGCAGGATACGAATTTGACTGCCCGGGTCGCCTTTGCCGGACAGCAGCGCATTGCCGTCAGGCTCCACGAATATCTGGTCGAGCGTCGGAGCAGTTGCGGCCGCGTTAGCCTCGGGTGTGGGAGCAGCCTCTGCCGGCTGTTCTTCAACCGTCGCGTCCTGCGCAGTCTGCTCGTCGGTCGCAGTTTTCTCTTCGGCTTCCGGCGCGGTTGCTTCTTCGGTCTCGGTCGAGGTCTGAACCTCGTCCGCGTTGTCAGGTTCCGCAACGACCTGCGAGTCCTCTGCATCCGGGCTTGGTGCCGGTGCAGCGGCTGGCTCAGTCGTCTCTTCGCTGGCGCTTTCGGCGACGGCCTCTTCCGTAGTGGACTGTTCAGACTGCGGCGCAGGACCGAAGACACCCGAAAGATACAAGCCCCCGGCGCCAATCACAGCCAAGATACCCGCAAGGATACCCCAGACGAATGCACCCGACCTACCGCTTCCCGATTTGGCGTCCATGTTTTTTCCTTCACTCCGCAGCGCAAATGCCTTGACTCAAAAGCTTTCCGCCGAACGGTTGAGCCAATTTACCAATCCCGCTATCACGGGTCAAAACCTCTGACACAACCCCGGAGTCGCTGTTTGATGTCCCAGAAATCGATCTGTGTGTATTGCGGGTCACGCAATGGCGCGAATTCGGCCTACACAAAGGCCGCAGGCACCTTTGGACGGCTGCTGGCCGCCGAAGGCTGGCGGCTGGTCTACGGTGCGGGTGACGTGGGCCTGATGGGCGAAGTCGCCCGGGCCACGCAAGCGGCCGGAGGCGAAACCTTCGGCGTGATACCGGTTCATCTGCTCCGGCGGGAAGTGGGAAAAACAGATCTGACGCGTTTCGTGGTCACCGAAACGATGCACGAGCGCAAGAAAGTCATGATCATGAATGCGGATGCCGTGGTCGTGCTGCCCGGCGGACCCGGGTCGTTGGACGAGTTGTTCGAGGCACTGACCTGGCGCCAGTTGGGCCTACATGACAAACCCATTCTGGTGATGAATGTGGACGGATACTGGGACGCGCTTCACACGCTTTTGGATCAGGTGATCGACGCAGGTTTTGCGGATGCCTCCTTGGCCCGTTTCATTACCTGGGTCGACGACGCCGAGTCCGCGATGGACGAATTGCGCAAGTTATTGAAATAATAGGCGTCACGGGCGGCTTCCCCGCCCGTGAGTCCCGAACTAGCTAGATCAGGCGGTCGAGGTGCGCAGTTGGCGTTGCAGCACCTTTTCGACCTTGTGCAGTGGATGATTGGTCAGGGTCTTGTCGACTTCGGCTACGACTTTGGCCAGAACTTCGCTGTGAAGGCGCCGGCGCAGCAGGCCCAGGACCTGTGGGCTGGCAACCAGAACAAGCCGCTTGTACGCGCCCTTCAGCCCTTTTTTGTTGAGCAGGTTGGCCACATCCTGGACGAACAGGGATTTGGCGTGAGTGCGCCAGGTGTCTTCTTCCACCGCAGATTTCTGGTTCGGCCCGGTATCATTTCGCCGTCCCGCCCGATCCGAGGGCTTGCTCCGCGCGGCGAGATGATCATGTTCCTCAACCGATACGACCACCAGATTGGGGTTCTCGGCATCCGTCACGTTTTCAGTGAACAGTGCTTTTTCCCCGTCGGCGATGATGACCCAAGTACCCTGTGCAAGTGCGACCATTGCGATCTCCCGTTGTGGTTTTCGTGGCCGTCCCCCGCCCGAACAAGAACAGCCAACATCTTGCACCCACGGCACAATCCGGCAGCTATTCCCTCATTGTTTTGGTTTTGGCGGTTCTCTCCTCCCGCATCTATCAGCTAATCACTCTTTGGCGTCTTGCAACGGCGCATGCGCGCAAAAGTTGACGTATCGGCAAGTTTCCACCCGAAGCGCAGATCAGGCCGAAATTTCGACAAGCGTAATCTCGGGTGTAACACCAAACCGGACCGGAAGGATCGAGCACCCAATGCCGCCGGAAACTACCAGATCCTTTCCACCTTCGCGCACCGGGCCGTAGGCATAGCGATTGCCAAACAGCGAGGGCACCACGGGCGACCACCCAAACAGTCTGATTTGCCCACCATGCGTGTGACCGGACAGTGTCAAGGCAACGCGATCTGGCACTTGGGGAAATATGTCCGGTTCATGCGCCATCAGGATGACGGGCGCGTCATCGGTAATCTGCCGCAACGTGCCGGACAGATCGTCCAGGCCGCGGTATCGCCCATTGCCCTCCACGATCGCCAGTTGGTCTTCGAGGCCTGCCAGCCAGATTCCCGGACCATCCAGTTTCTGCGCAGAATTGGACAGGACCGGGATGCCACTCGCGGCCAATGCATCGGCATATAAGTTGGGCCCACCGCCCCGGCGTTGCGCGGCCGTATCATCCCACCAGTCATGGTTTCCCAGAACCGCGAAAACCCCGTGGCGCGCGGTCAGCTCGGCAAGAACCGCGGTGATGTCCGCCATCGCGACAGGTTTCGAAACCATCCTGTGGCTGGCGGTGAAATCCCCCAGCAGCAAGACCAGATCGGCATCCAGCGCATTTGTGCGCCTTATGACCTGCTTGATACGCTTCAGGGTAACGAATGGCTCGCCGGCATGTAGGTCGGCGATGACCGCGATCCGCAGCGGAGGTGCCGTCCAGTCCGCGCGCTTTAGCTTCCATTTGCGAACCCGCAGCCGCATAGCCGGTTCGATAAAGAACCCGTACAGCGAAACAACAAGGCCTGCCAGCGTCACCGCCAGCAGGCCCTTGATAAACCCTCGTCGGGTCAAGAGTTACATCCGCGATGCAACGTTTTCCCAGTTCACCAGGTTGTCGAGGAAGTTCGACAGGTAGGCCGGGCGCTTGTTGCGGAAGTCGATGTAGTAGGAGTGCTCCCACACGTCGCAACCCAGAAGCGCCGTCTGGCCGAAGCACAGCGGGTTCACGCCGTTTTCGGTTTTGGTAACCGCCAGCGAACCGTCGGCATTCTTGACCAGCCACGCCCAGCCCGAACCGAACTGACCGGCACCGGCCGCGCTGAACTGCGATTTGAATTCCTCGACCGAACCGAAGCTTTCAACCAACGCCTTTTCCAGCTCGCCCGGCATCTTGGACTCGCCCGGCCCCATCATTTCCCAAAACTGGTTGTGGTTCCAAAGCTGGCTGATGTTGTTGAAGATCCCGTTCTGTGCGACGGCCGACTTGTCATAAGTGCCGACGATGATCTCTTCCAGCGACTTGCCGTCCCACTCGGTCCCGGCGATCAGCTTGTTGCCGTTGTCGACATAGGCCTTGTGGTGCAGATCATGGTGATATTCCAGCGTTTCCGCCGACATGCCCTTGGCTGCCAGCGCGTCATGTGCATAAGGAAGATCAGGAAGTTCAAAAGCCATCTCGGCCCCCTGTAAATTTGTGTTGCGTTCCCAAGGTTAAATGCTTTGGCAACCGCCGCAGGTCAAGGCCCGAGCGCAGAAAACCCGGAGGTCCGCGATGCTGACGCAGGCGCGCAAGATGTTCTACCGTGCTCGCGGTCATTATGCAGGCAACCTGAATGGCGAGATGTTCCGGCTGGACCCCTACCATTCGAAATTCTGGCGCAAGGCCTCGGCCGGCAACTGGGAGCCCGAAACCTTCGCCGTGCTCGACCGCCATCTTTCGCCAGACCGCGACTATCTGGACATCGGCGCATGGATCGGGCCGACGGTTCTGTATGGCGCGCGCAAGGCCCGGCATGTCTGGTGTTTCGAACCCGACCCGACCGCCTATCGCCACCTGGCCTGGAACCTCGATCTGAACGACATCCGCAACGTCTCGGCCTTTGGCGTGGCTTTGTCCGACCGGTTCGGCGTGGCCCGCATGGCTTCGGTCAGGGGCGAGCGCGGCGACTCGACCAGTTCGCTGCTGCATGACGGCGCGCATGGAACCGATGCCCTGACCATCGCGTGGCGCCAGTTCGCTACAGCGACTGACCTGACAGGCATTTCGCTGGTCAAGATGGATATCGAAGGGGCGGAGTTTGCGGTTCTGCCGACGCTCGCCGACTGGCTACGGGAGCAGAAGCCAGCCCTGTATCTGTCGCTGCACGCGCCCCTACTGGACGAAAGCAACCGCGCCGAACGGGTCGAAGCCCTGCTTGCGACCCTGTCCTTCTACCCGAACATGCGCGATGAGGCGGGGCAGCCAATCTCGGCCAAAGACCTGCTGAGCCCGAGCGCCTTGGCCCAATTCCGAAGCGTTTTGTTCACTGGATAGAGTGCAGATACGAAAGCTCTACCTAAACGAGAGTTTGCTCTTGCGCTTTCAGTGAACCCCTGTTCATTTTCCTGCGTTAACCGTTGAAAAAACAGGAAAATTGACTTGAAACTCATCCTATTTCTTGCTGCCGCAGTTCTTGCCCAAACCGCCGCTGCAGAATCAATCTGCTTATCATTGCAAGATGACCAAACAAGACGCCCATGGCTGGATTTCACCCGAGTATGGATTTCAGATTGACCTCTCTACTGCATCGGCAATGGCCGCCAGTTCACATCAGGATTGAGTCAAAGCAAAATTCAAGGACCGCGGCGCCAACCGGTATCGTATCGTCTGGAACCTCGATCGAAAAATGGTCGCAAGTGGCAATGCCCGTGTACGATATCAGGCGAACCTGAACACAAGCGAAAATACGGTTGCCGTTCGCATGGCGTTCGTGCGGGGGAATTTTGCGAACAAACCCTACGGAGTCGGGACCTGTTCCAAGGTAAAGTAACGAAAGCCCCGGCAGAACCGGGGCTTTCCTTTTATGTCAGTAATACCCAACCTCGCTGCCGGGCTGCGTCGCAACCTTCAGCAGCTTGAACACGTAATCCGCAACTGATCGGAAGCACACCACGCGAAAGGTTTCCTCGTCGTCCATCCAGAACGCCCCCGCAACCTGCGCCAGGCGCGTGCGCCGGATCCGACCGGGCTGGAAGACATCGGACGAGAAATCGACGGGCGCAACCTTGCCCAGCACCTCACGCGCGGTCGATCCCGAGACCCGGAACACCGCCCGCGCGTCCGAGACGTTGACCGCCAGCGCGTGAACGCCGCTCAGCGCGCCCTGCATGGCGGCCAGTTTGGCCTCGACCTCGGCGTAAGGAACCAGCACCAGCAGCTCGTCCGGCGACATCCAGCAGACGCCGGTCTCGCCATCGACGAAAGCCTCGCGCTGGCCGGGCATCTTCTGGCCGGTGGCGTCCTTGACCGCCTTGATCACCAGCTTGTCGGACAGATCGCCGCGCAGGGTGATCATCCCCTGCAGGCCGCATTCCTCGATCCGGGCGATGCCGTCAAAGCTTGCGTGGTTCAGTGCGCTGATGGGTTCAGACATTCTGCTTCTCCCCGTCCTTGTCGTAGAACACCGGGTCCACGATCTTAGCCTTGTAGATTTTGTCGTCGGTGCCCGGGAATTCGATCACCTCTCCCATGCGGTTCGGCCCGTTCTTGACCAGCCCCATGGCGATGCCCCGGCCCAAATTGGCTGAGTAATAGGTCGAGGTCACACGCCCGATCACGTTGCGCTGACCGTTGGCGTTCACGCCCTCGCCCACCGCGTAGGCACCGTCGGGCAGAACCGATCCATCCACAGTCTCCAGACCCACCAGTTTCCAGCGGTCCGGGTCGGTCATGTGAGAGCGTTCCTGCGCGCGTTTGCCCAGGAAATCCTCTTTCTTCTTCGAGATCGCCCAGTGCAGCCCCAGATCCTGCGGGATCACGGTGCCGTCGGTCTCGTCGCCGATCATGATGAAGCCCTTCTCGGCCCGCAGAATGTGCAGACATTCCGTGCCATAAGGCATCACGCCGAACTCTTTCCCGGCCTCCATCAGGGCATCCCAGAAGGCCTGCCCCTGGCTGGCGGGAACCGCGATTTCATAGGACAGCTCGCCCGAGAACGAGATGCGGTAGGCCCGGCAGTCGAAGCCGCCGATCTGGCCGTCGCGCCATTCCATGAAGGGCAGCGCCTCGCGGCTGACATCCATGCCGCCCAGCTTCTCCAGCACCTTGCGGGCGTTGGGGCCCACCACGGCCACCTGGGCGTATTGCTCGGTCACGTTGGCGACATAGACCTTCCAGTCCCACCACTCGGTCTGCAGCCATTCCTCCATATGGGCATGGATGCGCTCGGCGCCGCCGGTGGTGGTGTGGCACAGCCAGGTGTCCTCGTCGATCCGGGCCACCACGCCGTCGTCGATCAGGAAGCCGTTTTCCGAGCACATCAGGCCATAGCGGCATTTGCCGACCTTCAGCGTGGACATCATGTTGGTGTACATCATGTCCAGAAACTTGCCCGCGTCCGGGCCCTTGACGATCAGCTTGCCCAGGGTCGAGGCATCCAGCAGCCCGAGGTTTTCACGGGTGTTCTTGACCTCGCGGTTCACCGCGTCATGCACGGTTTCCCCGGCTCGGACATAGGCGTAAGGGCGGCGCCAGTGGCCCACCGGCTCCCAATCGGCACCATTCCGGTCATGCCAGTCATGCATCGGCGTGCGGCGGATCGGCTGGAACACCTCGCCGCGCGCCTCGCCCGCGATGGCGCCCATCGAGATGGGCGTGTAGGGCGGGCGGAAAGTGGTGGTGCCGACCTTGGGAATCTCCGACTCCAGCGCATCAGCAAGGATCGCCAGGCCGTTGATATTGCTCAGCTTACCCTGATCAGTCGCCATGCCCAGCGTGGTATAACGCTTGGTGTGCTCGACGCTTTCATAGCCTTCGCGCGCGGCCAGTTGCACATCCGAGACCTTCACGTCGTTCTGGAAGTCCAGCCACGACTTCATGCGCAGCTGCACCTCGGCCTTGGCGGGCATCAGCCAAACGGCCTGCATGGGCGCTTCGGTCTCGGCCTCGCCCTGCGGTGCCTTGGTGTTCTTCGGCTTGAAGCCGGCTGCCTTGGCCGCGGCCTTGCCCGCGGCGTGGGCATCGGCCAGCACCTCGCCCAGCGCCAGCGGCCCGCTTGCCGAGCCTGCGGCCACAACAAAGCCTGCGCCATCCGCGCCCAGCGGCGGACGGTCGGGGTCGGGGCGGAAATGGGCGTTGGCTTCGTCCCAGATCAGCTTGCCACCGCAATGGGACCACATGTGCACCACCGGAGACCAGCCGCCCGACATGGCGACCGCATCACATTCGACCTCTTCCCGAGCGCCGCCGATGCCTTCCTGGTTGCAGATCGCGACCTTCTTGACCCGCTTGCCGCCCTTGACCTTGGCGATGGCCTTGCCGGGATCGACCCGGATACCGAGGCTGCGCGCCTCGTCCGCCAGCGGCCCGGCCGAGGGACGGGCATCGACGACGCGCAACACATCCACGCCAGCCTGTTTCAGGATGATCGCGGTGCGGTAGGCGTCGTCATTGTTGGTGGCGACGATCACGCGCTCGCCCGGGGTCACGCCCCAGTTGACCACATAGTCGCGCATGGCCGAGGCCAACATCACCCCCGGCACGTCATTGCCGGCAAAGGACAGCGGGCGCTCGATCGCACCGGTCGCCGTAACGACCTGTTTGGCGCGTATGCGCCAAAGGCGGTGGCGCGGGCCCTGGGTGCCCGGTTTGTGGTCGTTCAGACGCTCGTATCCCAGCACGTAACCGTGATCATAGACCCCAGCCCCCATGCAGCGCGACCGCATGGTGACGTTGCCCATTGTTTCGAGTTCGGAAACCAATTGTTCCACGAACTTATCCACAGGCTCGTCGTTGACGGTGCCGCCGTCGACAGGCGCGCGCCCCCCCCAATAGGCGGTCTGCTCGATCAGCATGACCTTGGCGCCCGATTGCGCGGCGGCTTTGGCCGCCTGCAGGCCCGCAACACCGCCGCCGATCACCAATACGTCGGTGAAGGCATAGAAGTGTTCATAGGTATCCGCGTCGCGGCTGTCCTTATCGGGCGCCTTGCCCAGACCGGCGGACTGGCGGATGAACGGCTCGTACACATGTTTCCAGAACGGCTTGGGGTGGATGAACGTCTTGTAGTAGAACCCCGCCGGCAGGAACCGCGCCAGAGCCGTGTTCACCGCGCCGATGTCATATTCCAGGCTGGGCCAGTGGTTCTGCGAGATCGCGGTCAGGCCGTTGAACAGCTCGGTCGTAGTGGCGCGCTGGTTCGGCTCGAACCGGTTGCCCTGCCCCAAACCGACCAGCGCGTTGGGCTCCTCGGCGCCGCTGGCCACGACGCCGCGCGGACGGTGGTATTTGAATGACCGGCCGACCATCATCTGATCGTTGGCCAGCAGGGCCGAGGCCAGCGTGTCGCCCTGATAGCCTTGCATCGCGGTACCGTTGAATGAAAACGTGACCGGTTTCGATCTGTCGATCAGGCGACCTTGATTTGCGAGACGGGTGCTCATGTTGCGGACCTTTCGCAGGTGGAGGCACCAAGACCTCCGGCGGATGTGTTCTTGAAAAGACGAAGCATCAGGAGAACTCTCTCCACGTCCAACCCGGCCGTTTGGCCGAAATCGCATCGCGGATCTCCTGCGGCGGCTCGGTGACCTGGGCCGAATAGGTGCCGAACACCTCGAGCGTCGCCGTGCAGCGCGCGGCATGGAACCACTTGCCACAGCCGTTGCTGTGGCGCCAGCGTTCAAAATGCACGCCCTTGGGGTTTTCGCGCATGAACAGATAGTCATGGAAATCGTCGTCCGACGCCCCGGGACCGAAGCGTTTCAGATGCGCTTCGCCACCGGCGGTCAGTTCGGTCTCTTCGGCGTCGACGCCGCAATAGGGGCACTTCAGGATCAGCATGTGGCTACTCCTTGCTTGAATTCTTTCGACCACACGCCCAAGTCGAGGGTATGGATATTTTGACCATAATTCTGACCGTTGCCGGCACGCTTGCCGTCTTTGGGCTGATCGCGTTTTTCATTTTCCGGTCTGAGGAAAAGAAGGCCATCAAGCCAAAATCTGACAGCCCGAAGAGTTCTGAAACCATTCACGGAGCACATTGGGGCGACTGACATCAGTGCGCGACCCCGGCGGCGACGCTTTCGTCGATGAAGCGGCCCTCTTTGAACCGGTCCAGCGAGAACGCCTCGGTCAGCGGGGAATGCCCGGTGGCCATCAGCTGCGCCATGCCCCAGCCCGAGCCCGGGATGGCCTTGAACCCGCCGGTGCCCCAACCGCAATTGATGAAACAGCCGCCCAGCGGCGTCTTGGACAGGATGGGCGAGCGGTCGCCGGTCATGTCCACGATGCCACCCCACTGGCGCAGCATCTTGAGGCGCGAGATCATCGGGAAGGTCTCGACCAGAGCGCGGACGGTTTCCTCGATATGGTGGAAGCTGCCGCGCTGGGTGTAGTTGTTGAACCCGTCGGTGCCACCCCCGATCACCATCTCGCCCTTGTCGGATTGCGACATGTAGCCGTGTACGGTGTTGGCCATCACCACCACGTCCATGCAGGGCTTGATCGGCTCGGACACCAGCGCCTGCAGGGCCAGTGCCTCGACCGGCAGGCGGAAGCCCGCCATCTCGGCCAGTTGGCCCGAATGGCCCGCGACCACGATGCCCAGCTTGTCACATTCGATGGCGCCCTTGGTCGTCTCGACCCCTGTGACGCGACCGTTTTCAGACCGGACGCCCGTAACCTCACACTGCTGGATGATGTCCATACCCATATTCGAACAGGCACGCGCATAACCCCAGGCCACCGCATCGTGGCGTGCGGTACCTCCGCGCTCTTGCCACAGCGCGCCAAGGACCGGATAGCGCGGGCCGTCGATGTTGATGATCGGGACCAGCTGCTTTACGCGCTCGGGCTCGATCCATTCGGTCTTGACCCCCTGCAGGGCGTTGGCATGCGCCGTACGCTGATAGCCGCGCACCTCGTGCTGGGTTTGCGCCAGCATCATCACGCCGCGCGGGCTGAACATCACGTTGTAGTTCAGATCCTGGCTCAGATCCTCGTACAAGCTGCGCGATTTTTCGTAGATCGCCGCCGACGGGTCCTGGAGATAGTTCGAGCGGATGATGGTCGTGTTCCGCCCGGTATTGCCGCCGCCCAGCCAGCCCTTTTCGATCACTGCGACGTTCTGGATACCGTAGTTCTTGCCCAGATAATACGCCGTCGCCAAACCGTGCCCGCCGGCACCGACGATGATCACGTCATACCGTTTCTTGGGTTCTGGCGAACGCCAGGCGCGCTCCCATCCGGTGTGATAGCGCAGCGCCTCTCGCGCTACGGCAAAGGCTGAATAGTGTTTCATGAGCGAATCCGTCCGGTTCGTGATTGGCCGAAGATATGCCGTGCGGCGACAGATTACCCCTGCCGTACAGCGCCGCAATATCGCACTATTGCGACATGTAGGCCATTCGCGGCCATTTGTCCCTTTTTTCCGGGCGCGCGCAGGTCTAAGTGAGGGCAACAATTCCGGAGAGATCATGACATTCTGGGTTCTGCTTCTGCTCTTTGCGCTGTCGATCACCGCATTCCTGGCCTTTGGCCTGACCCGAACCCGCCGGCGACAGGAACATCCGGCTGCCTACGATTTGCGGGTCTACAAGGAACAGCTGGCCAGCGTTGATCGCGATCTGGCCCGCGGAGTGATCGCCAAAGCCGACGCCGAGCGGGTTCGGACCGAGATTTCGCGCCGTATCCTGGCCGCCGACGCGCAAATCCGTACCGGTGACGCGACGACCGGGCCGTCGACCACTGTTCGGTTGGCCGCCATCGGGTTCGTTGCCCTGGTTCTGATCGGCGGAGCGTTTGCTTTGTACCGCCAACTGGGCGCTGCCGGATACCCTGATCAGCCGCTTTCAGCGCGCATGGAGATGGCCGCCGAACTGCGTGAGAACAGACCCGGCCAGGAAGAGGCCGAGCAGATGGCCCCGCCCGTCGAAGCGCCTCAGCTTGAAGACAGCTATGCCAACCTTCTGAACCAGCTGCGCACGACCGTGGCCGACCGACCGGACGATCTTCAGGGTCACATTCTATTGGCGCAGCACGAAACCAACGCGGGCAATTTTCAGGCCGGTTATGAAGCCCAGCGCCGTGCAATCGAGTTGATGGGGAATGAGGCCCCGGCGGACGCCTATTCTAACCTGGCAGAAATGCTGATCCTGGCGGCAGGGGGCTATGTCTCGCCCGAAGCCGAAGCGGCCTTGCGTCAGGCACTGGAACGCGACCCGCAATCGGGACCGGCGCGCTATTACTGGGGACAGATGCTGCTGCAGATCGGACGGCCGGACCAGGCTTATCGCGTCTGGATGGACACGCTGCGCACTTCGCCGCCGGGCGCGCCTTGGGCCAACGCCATTCGCGCCCAGATCGACGAACTTGCCTGGCGCGCCGGCGTGTTCAACGCGCCCGAAATCGCAGCTGCTCCGGCGGGTCCGGGCCCCAGCCAGTCGGATATGGAAGCAGCGGCGGAAATGACGCCCGAGGAGCGTCAAGAGATGATCCGCGGCATGGTTGACGGGTTGTCGGACCGGCTGGCGACCGAAGGTGGTTCTCCGCAGGAATGGGCTCGACTGATCTCGGCGCTTGGGGTGCTGGGAGAAACCGAGCAGGCCGCCGCGATCCGCGATGAAGCCGCGACCAAGTTTGCCGAAGACCCTGCCGCGCTTGAACTGATCAACTCGGCCGCGCAGCAGGCCGGCCTGTCGCAATGATCCAGGACGTGTTCGAGGATTTCGCAGCCGCACTGCCCCCGATGCAGGCGTTGATGGGACTGGATCTGGGCGAAAAGACGATCGGCGTGGCTGTTTCCGACCGCATGCGCGGTGTGGCCAGCCCACTTGAGACCGTGCGCCGCAAGAAATTCAAGCTGGACTCTGCCCGCCTTCTGGAAATCGCTGCCGACCGCGAGATCGGGGGGATCGTTCTAGGCCTGCCCATGAATATGGACGGATCCGAGGGTCCAAGGTGCCAATCAACCCGCGCGTTTGCCCGCAACCTGTCCCAACTGACCGACATCCCGATCGGGTTCTGGGACGAGCGTCTGAGCACAGTTGCGGCAGAAAAGGCACTTTTGGAGGCGGATACGACACGAAAACGTCGCGGACAGGTTATCGACCACGTCGCGGCGGGTTATATCCTGCAAGGAGCGCTGGACAGGCTGCGCTTTCTTTAACGAGCCCGGAGACCGGCGATGACGAACATGATTTGGAAAAGGAACGAGGTCGAAAGCCCCTGTGTCCAGATCTGCGTCGTGCATCCGACCGAGCGTATCTGCACCGGCTGCTTTCGCACCATCGACGAAATCACGCGCTGGTCGAAAATGGACAGCTCGGAACGCGCCGAAATCATGAATGACCTGCCTGCCCGCAAGCCTCGCTTGGCCAAGAGACGGGGTGGTCGCGCGGCCCGTCTGGACAAATCCTGACCTTCAAAGGGCTTTGTCGGTCTTCCGACCGTCTTCTTCATCTTTCGCAGTGTCTGCGCATGTCTTCACACCGGACCGTTGCCCGGCCTTCAATTCACTGCGGAACAAACGGGTGATTTCCGACTTGCTGGTCTGCGACCGCCGAAGACTGGATTCCTGAAAATCAACTTCGACAGCCGCGCTGGTCATGGATTTTCTTTTCAAAAACTTGATCAGCCGCATACGAGCCTTCCCGAATAAATCTGCGTCGCTGCGGGCCGGTCGAGAGCTCGGGAAAAGGGGGGTCGAGCCGTATGACTATGCGTGAGTGAGTGGCGGCCCGCAGCGACGATTTGCGCATACCGGAGTCAGGCTCTTGAGAAAGGGGGAAAACCTGCCGTCGCGCTTCAATTTTTTTACCAATTAGACAAATCAGCCGGAGAGACTCAACAGTTACAATGCCTTCGCGCCTCGCGGCTGGGCGAAAAGGACGTAACGTAACAAGTTGGACCGGCCCGCGACAGCGTCATGTGTCAATCCAGGATTTGCCCCCGGACGCGCAGCGCGGCCCAATCATTCGGGCCGCGCGCCATCGTCATCCGGCAGCCAGCCACGCCTTGGCGTTTTCAATCTCTTCTGACGGGAAAAACTGGGTACGTGTACCCAGAATGTGCCCCCCCACGCGCTGCGCGATGTTCTGCCATGCCTTGTCGCCGACGATGGCTGCCCGATCCAGCATTCCCACGTGACCGCGGGCCAGACGGAAATGCGCGGCCAGAGCGGTCAGCCCTTGCCAGCCATCGAATTCCCTCAGATCGATCAGCAACCGGAACGCATCCCTGTCACCCAGGATGGAATCCAAATCGGCTTCGGCCTTTTCGTATTCCTCGGGGTCCAGCTTACCCATCAGGCTGACCTGCACGCATGGCCCGCCTAAATCCACAATGTGGATCGCGCCCAGAGATTCTCGGATCCAGCGGCGCGCTTCTTCCAGCTCGGCCAGCTCGAATACCTGCACCGGACAGGGCATCAGCGGCGCAGCCAGGCGCACGCTGGTCTGGACCCATCCCTTGTCTGCGACGACCGCGGCGCGATCGAACCCGCGCCAATGGCTTAGGCCCAGCTTGGTATCTTCCCAAGCAGCGCCCAAATCGTAGCCTTTGAACTCGGGGCCGACGATAACCAGCAGGCGGACGGCGTCATGTTCCGCCAGCGCAGCCTCGATTGCGGGAACCAGAGTGTTTGTGTAATCGGCGCTTGTTACTTCGCCGGACAATTCGATTTCGATCAATGCACCGTCGGAATTCTTGTGGACCGTAATCATTTTAAGCCTCCAAAGCCAAAGAATGGCAGAAGGTTACGGGGATTCGATCCATTCGGCCACACCGCCCGGCAGCTCGGGCCGGAAATAGGCAATCATCCGTCCGTCCGGCCCCGCCGTTGCCCCCGCCCCCCAAGGCGCGACCCCATGCAGACAATGGCGATGCAACACGTAGGTTTCGCCGGGCGAAGCCGAAACTTCGATACGCGGGCAGGTTTCGAACACTTCGCGACGAGCGGCCTGATAGGCCTCGGTGATATCGGTCTGCGCCCACCGGGTGCGCGGAACACCGGCCAACGCAGCCTTGAAAGCCGCGCCCATGATCTTGTGGCTGCCATCCCAAACGACCAGAGGCGCGGCATCTGCGCTCGCCTGTGTCAGAGGAATACCCAGGACCCATGCGTGAGTTTCGTCGATCTTGCGCCGACGGTCCGGGCCGCCGGGTTTCAGACCATCCACATGCGCCGCGTCGCGCTTGGCCCGGTATCGGGCCGCCGCCTCGTTCTCGCCCCTGCGCGGGCGCGGATAGCCGGGATAGACGACCGAGACCTGCCCCTTGTGCAATTCGATCGATCCATAGTGTTCATCCAGAAACGCGACAGCCTGCCCGCTCAACGGGGCTGAGGCCCCGACACGCCCTGCCCCGTCATTGGGCAGAGCATCGACGCCGATGAACCAGGTGCCTTCGCAATCCAACCACTGCCGGTGGGCTGGGTCACTGGCGGCCTGCTGCGCCAGTGGTAGGGCGTGGGCCACCCAGTCTGCTATGGGCTGGTCGTAGGGGAATACTTCCCAACCCCGCGACCAGAAAGGCCTTACCACCCTACTGCCTTGCGCAGCATATTCAGGGCCACCAGCGTGAGGAACACGGCAAACACCCGTTTGAGCGGCTTGGGGTCCATCGCATGGGCCAGTTTCACCCCCCAGGGCGCGGTGATCATCGTCATCGCAACAACCACACCAAAGGCCACAAGATTGACGGCGCCGATTGTCAGCGGCGGACGGTGTTCAGCTGCGATCGGCAGAAACAGAAAGCCCAGTACCGAGGGTACGGCGATGATCACGCCAAAGCCCGCGGCGGTCGCAACGGCCCGATGGATCGGTGTGTTGTAGAGGCTCATCAGGGGCACCCCAAAGCTGCCGCCGCCAATTCCCATCAGCACCGACAGAAACCCGACCAACGGCGAAATCACCAACCGCTTCAGCCCGCCGGGCATGGCATCACCCAGTCGCCATTCGGACTTGCCAAGTCCCAGATAAGCGCCAATCACCATTCCAAGGATACCGAACAGCGCCTGCAACGCTTCCGTGCGCAGGGCCGAGGCGACCAGTACGCCAACAATCGCACCGACAGCGATACCCGGACCCCAACCGCGTAGAATATCCCAATCGACGGCGCCTTTCTTGTTGTGACTCAGCACCGAACGAACCGAAGTCACGATGATCGTGGCAAGCGACGTCGCAAGACACAGCTGCATCAGCTGCGGGCCACCATATCCCAGCGTTTGAAAAGCGTAGAAGAAGGCCGGCACCAGAACGATCCCGCCACCGACTCCCAAAAGGCCAGCCAAAACACCGGCCAGCGCGCCGATCACAAGCAAAAGGCCCAGCATCTGGGCCAGCAACATCGTATCGGGCATCCGTCCCCCTTGGTCCCCGGCCCGTGGGCCGTCTTAAATTACCTGCGCCGCCTCGGCATCCGGTGCCACGCGGGACAGCGCGTCCAGAACCACGTCAGGTCCGGCATGGTCTTTGACCGCGCCTTCGGACAAAGCGCGCCTCCAACCACGAGCACCCGGGCGTCCTGCGAACAATCCCAGCATATGTCGGGTGATCTGGTGCAACCGACCCCCGCCGGCAAGATGCCGATCGATATAGGGCAGCATTTTCATCACGACTTCAACCGGATCCGCCTTTTGCCCCGACCCGTAGATCAGCTGGTCGGCATCGGCCAGAATATCGGTTGGCTGATGATAAGCAGCCCGGCCGATCATCACTCCGTCCAGTCCGGCGTCCAGATGCACCTGGGCTTCGGCCAGTGTCGTGATGCCTCCGTTGATCGAGATGTGGAGATCCGGAAAACCGGCTTTCATCCGGTGAACCAGGTCGTAGTCCAGCGGCGGTATGTCCCTGTTTTCTTTGGGGCTAAGCCCCTGAAGCCACGCTTTGCGGGCGTGGATCGTCACGCGCTGACAGCCGGCGGCGCGAATCCGATCCAGAAAGTCAGGCAATACGTCCTCGGGGTTTTGGTCATCCACGCCGATCCGACACTTGACCGTGACATCGACGTCAACAGCATCCCGCATGGCGGCCACGCAATCGGCGACCCGACCCGCCTCTTTCATCAAGACGGCTCCAAACGTTCCTGATTGAACCCGATCCGACGGGCAGCCGCAGTTCAGGTTGATCTCGTTATACCCGGCCTCAGCCCCCAATGCGGCCGCCTGAGCCAGCTCCCGCGGGTCAGAACCACCCAATTGCAGAGCAACGGGATGTTCCTCGGGGCTATGGTCCAGAAGATGCAGCGCGCCACCCCGTACCAGAGCAGGGGCCGTCACCATTTCCGTGTACAAAAGCGTTTCAGCACTGAGCAAACGGTGCAGATACCGACAGTGCCGATCGGTCCAATCCATCATCGGCGCAACCGACAAGCGCGCAGCGCGAGTGGCTTCGCTGCGATCAGCAAGTGCCCGAGATTGAGACCCCGCCATCAGTGCACGTTCCTTCTTGTGGCCCAGACAAAAGTGCGGCGCCCGGCCAAGCCGGGTCCGCGCTAGGCGTCTACCACTGTTTGACGCCGGATTTCCACCGTCAGATTGCTAGGCCCGGACGTCCTTTGGAGATTGTTCCGAGCGCTCGGCAAAACTGCCGCGCGTCCGGTTGGCGAAAGCCACCAGCGACAGCATCACCGGCACCTCGACCAGAACACCCACCACCGTGGCCAGAGCCGCCCCCGAATTCAGGCCGAACAGGCTGATGGCGACGGCCACCGCCAGTTCAAAGAAGTTCGATGTGCCGATCAGTGCGCAGGGCGCCGCAATCCGGTGCGGCACGCGCAGGGCAAAAGCCGCCGCATAAGCCACCGCAAAGATCCCGTAGGACTGGATCAGGATCGGCACGGCGATCAGCGCTATAACCATCGGGCGGTCCAGGATCACCTGCCCCTGCAGGCCGAACAGGATGACGACGGTCGCGATCAGGCCAACAACGCCCCATGGTTTGATCCGGTCGCGGAACGCCTCGATCCGCTCGGCCGAGCCCAGCCGGTTGCGCGTCCAGACACCTGCCGCCAGGGGCAGCGCCACGAACAGGACAACCGACAGGACCAGCGTATGCCACGGAACCGAAATGTCGGTCACACCCAGCAGGAAGGCCACGATCGGAGCGAACGCAAAGACCATGACGATGTCATTCACCGACACCTGCAGCAGGGTATAGTTCTCGTCCCCCTTGGTCAGATGCGACCAGACGAACACCATTGCCGTGCAGGGCGCCGCACCCAGCAGGATCAGCCCCGCGATATATTGCTGGGCATCGGCGGGCGCGATCAGGTCGGCGAAGACGTATTCGAAGAACAGCACGCCCAGCGCCGCCATGGTGAAGGGCTTGATCAGCCAGTTGACCACCAGCGTGATCGCCAGCCCCTTGGGCTGTTTTACCACGTCGCGCAGGCTGCTTGGGTCCACCCCCACCATCATCGGATAGACCATGGCCCAGATCAGCACCGCCACCACCAGGTTGACATTGGCCACCTCGGCCGCCGCGATGGCCTGGACCAAACCCGGCGCGAATGAGCCGATGGCGATCCCGGCGGCCATTGCCAGCGCGATCCACAGGGACAGATACCGTTCAAATACGCTCATGCAGAGATCTCCGAAGTTGTGTGGGGCTGCAAGCGCCCCGCAGCCAAGGCGGAAAGCGCGACCATGGCGGCCGCCGTCCCGAGCATCAAGGGCAACCCGCCCCATTGATAGGTCAGGCCAGACAGCAGCGTACCCAACAGCCGCCCGCCCGCATTGGCCATGTAGTAGAAGCCCACATCCATCGTCACCCGCTCGGCCCGGGTGAAGGCCAGGATCAGATAGGAATGCAGCGAGGAATTCACCGCAAAGACCGCGCCAAAGGCCAGCAGGCCACCCACCAGCGTCAGCGTCAGCCACGGCGCGGGCCCAGAGGACATCAGCGCAGCCACCGTCAGGACAGCCGGCACGCAGGCCAGCCCCCAGGCCCAGCTGCGCGCCGCTGCGACCAGATCGGCCTCATCCCGCGCCCCTGCCCGCAGCAGACGCGGGGCGGCAGCCTGAACAATGCCGTACAGAATGATCCACAAGGCCATGAACCCGCCGATCAGAAAAAAGGCCGAGCGGTTGCCCGCTTCGCTGCCATCCGACAGCACGGCGTAGAAATAGATCGGGATGCCAACGACGAACCAGACGTCGCGCGCCCCGAACAGGAAGACCCGCGCGGCAGACAGCCAGTTCACATTGGCCGATTTCGAGAAGACCTCGGAAAACTTCGCGCCCTTGCGGCCTTTGGGCAGCCCCGGCGGCATCGCCAGCAGCACCGCCACCAGGATCAGGAACAAGACCCCCGCCATGCCCAGAACGGCACCCGTAAAGCCGAACCCGGCCAACAAGGCCGCCCCCAGCAGGAAGCCCAATCCCTTGACCGCGTTCTTCGACCCGGTCAGCACCGCGACCCAGCGGAACAGCCCGCCGCCCTCGGAGGGGGCCAACAGCTTGACCGCCGATTTCGACGACATCTTGGTCAGGTCCTTGGCCACGCCGCTGGCGCCCTGCACGACCATCACGAAGGCGACGGACACACCGATGGTCCAGCCCGGATCCAATTGCGCCAGCGCCAGCAATGCCAGCACCTGTATCGTCAGCCCCGCGTACAGGGTCGCGGTCAGACCGAACCGCGCGGCGATCCACCCGGCGGCCAGGTTGGTGGCCATCCCGGCGATCTCGTACAGCACGAACAGATAGGCCAGCTGAACCGGCGAAAAGCCCAGCGTGTGAAAATGCAGCAGCACCAGCATCCGCAGGGCGCCGTCGGTCAGCATGAAGGCCCAATAGGCTGCCGTGACGGCGATATAGGCCGACAGCCCGTCCGGACGTTGGGAAGCGCTGGTCAAAGCGATGCCCCGACCATCATCGCGACATCCACCAGACGGTGCGCATAGCCCATCTCGTTGTCGTACCAGGCATAGACCTTTACCTGCGTTCCGTTCACCACCATGGTCGACGGTGCATCCACGATGCTGGACCGGGTGTCATTGGTATAGTCGGTCGAAACCAGAGGACGCTCCTCATAGCCCAGAATGCCGACCAGAGGCCCTTCGGCCGCGGCCTTGAACAGGGCGTTCACTTCTTCGGCCGTGGTT